>NZ_JAUFNS010000007.1:0-270087 GCF_041060445.1 Pseudomonas sp. W2-17
CTCCCACAGGTCCGCGTACACTCACCGATTCTTCAGCGGCTGGAATACCGCCTTCTTGAGCAAGGTGGAGGGCCACCCCGCTTACTCCAACAGGTCCAGCGAACTGGCCGAGATCTCAAGCCAAACCACCATCCCGTGGGAGCGAGCTTGCTCGCGAAGGGGCCGGTACATCCACCCCATATGCAGCGGTTGTAATGACCTCTTCGTGAGCAAGCTCACTCCCACAAGATCTGGGTACATCCACTCCATATGCAGCGGTTGAAATGGCCTCTGAGCGAGCAAGCTCACTCCCACAGGTCCGCGTACACTCACCGATTCTTCAGCGGCTGGAATACCGCCTTCTTGAGCAAGGTGGAGGGCCACCCCGCTTACTCCAACAGGTCCAGCGAACTGGCCGACATCTCAAGCCAAACCACCATCCCGTGGGAGCGAGCTTGCTCGCGAAGGGGCCGGTACATCCACCCTACATGCAGCGGTTGAAATGGCACCTTCGTGAGCAAGGTGGAGCGCCACCCCGATTCCACATGGACGGTGGCAGCGACCTAGCGAAACAATGTCTAGATGACAGCAAATCCTAGAACTCGGTACCGGCAACCAATGCATCCACCTCTGCCGCCGTCGGCGCAGTCGCCGGGCCCCAGCGGGTGACGGCAATGGCCGCAGCTGCATTGGCGCGCAGTGCCGCTTGCGACGCTGAAAGCCCTGACGCCAGCCCGGCCAGCAACACCCCCGCATGGGCATCGCCGGCGCCGTTGGTGTCGATGGCCGTCACTGGAAACCCCTGAACGTGTCGGGCCTCGGAACCCTGACGGATCCAGCAGCCGTTCGGTCCGTCGCGCACAACAATCAGCGCGTCACTGCGCAGCCAGTGCGCCAGCCGGTCGAGGGCCTTATCGATCGTCTCGCACCCGGTGAAGCGCAGCGCCTCTTCGGCATTGCTCGTCCACAGGGTGATCAATGGCAACACCGCCTGCATGCCGGGCGCCTCGGGAGAATCGATCAGTGGTCCCGGATCAAACACCACGCCCGCCCCGGCCGGTAACCGCGCGAGCCAATCCAGCAGCGTCGACACCTTGGCTTCGTGCAGCAAGCTGTAGCCACTGACGAACACGAAATCCTCAGCCTGCACATCAACGCCGCGCAGATCCTCAGCCGACAAACCGCCCTCGGCACCGACGTAGGAAATGAACGAGCGCTCGGCCGAAGGCTCGATGAGCGCCACCGACAGGCCCGTGTCCTGCCCCGTCGACGCCGCAGCCGCGATGTCGATGCCTTCTGCCGCCATGGCCTGCCGCGCCAGATCGCCGAAACGCCCCGCACCGTGGCGACCGAGATACACCGTCGGCATACCGCTGCGTCGTGCCGCGGCCATCACGTTGAATCCCCCGCCGGTTTCAAAGGCCGCCGAACGGGCGAGCACATCGCCGCCCGAACGAGGGAGAGCATCGAGGGCCATGACCAGATCGACCACGACCTGGCCGGTGTAGAGCAATCTAGCGGGCATGAACAACCTCTATTGCAACGACACGACGGTCACGGGCACCGCCGAGCAAGGCATACAGACCGCCCGCCACCACGAAGGTCACGATCCAGCCCAGTCCGTTATGGCCAAACCATGAGTCCGACAGCAAGCCCTTGAATATCACGTTCTCCGGCGTGGTGGCGACGGTGGTGAAACTGTAACCGAGCACGATGGCCAGGGCCCACGCACCCAGCGCACGCCACTCGATACCCCCGCGATACCAATAGGCGCTGCGCGGCGAAACGTCCATCAAGTCAGCCGGTGAGTAGTAGTGGCGATGCATCAGGTCGACGACGAAGATCCCGACCCACGCGGTAATCGGCACGGCAAGCATCGAAATGAACGTGATAAAGGGGCCGTAAAAGCTGTCGGCGATCAGCATGAAGTAAATCGAGCCGGCGAAGATCGCCACGATGTCGACAATCACCGCGTGCACGCGCTTGATCTTCAGGCCTAGCGTCAGCGTGGTCAGCCCTGCCGAGTACACCGACAGGTTATTCGAGAGCAGCAGCCCGCCGAACGCCGTGATCAGGTACGGCACGGCCATCCAGGTCGGCAGCAGCTCGCGGATCGCGATGATCGGATCGGTGGCCGACGCCAGGTGGTCATTGCCCACCGACAGCAGCCCGCCCAGGGTGATCAGCAACACCAGCGGGATGCCGGCGCCGAAAGCCGCCGACGCCACCAGCCGCGTGGCCTTGACGCTGCGATGCTGGTAGCGCGACATATCAGCGCCCGCGTTGGCCCAGCCGATGCCGGTGCCTGCCGCCATGGTGCCGATGCCGATGATCATCGCGCTCACCGGCGCAGGCGCGGCGTTGAACACAGCGGCCCAGTCGATGTGCGCGATCAGGAAGCCGCCGACGATGACATTCAGCGCGCCAAAGATGTACGTCGCCCATTTCTGGATGACCAGCAAAGTGGCGTGGCCGAGGCCGGAAACGGTCAGCGTCATCAACACGAAAATGGCGATGAACACGAGGGTCAGGCCCGGCGCGCTCTTGGCCTCTACCGGTGTGGCGAAGAGGATCGAACACAGCGACAGCAGCACGAATGAGGCGGTCGTAGTGTTCACTGTTTCCCAGCCCAGGCGCGACATCAGCGAAACAATGGTCGGACCGATATTCCCGCGCATGCCGAAGATGGCCCGCGACAGCGTAAGACTCGGCGCCCTACCCCGTCGGCCGGCAATGGAAATGACCCCGACCACCGCAAACGAGCCGGCCGCGCCGAGGATCGCGACGATGATCGCCTGCCAGATCGACAGGCCGCGAAAGGCCACGAGCGTCGCCCCCAGCGGCAGACCGAGGATGCTGATATTGGCCGCGAACCACACCCAGAAAAGCTGCAACGGGTGGCCGTTGCATTCGTTTTCCGGAACCGGTTCGATGCCGCGTGTTTCAAGCTGACCTGCGCCTTGAGCGGCGTTGGATGACGTCATGTGAATGCTCCTGTGCCATTTGTTCTGGTTGTGGGCAGTGCGCAAAGCAAACGACATCCGTGTCAGCGTGGGCTTTTGCAGGCTGCAAAAACCCTGGCTCGCCGCTGCATAGAGCCGCGAGGTAGGTCTTGTTCTTTATACGGGCTGGCGTTGGTCGGATCAGACCCCGCGCAGGGACAGCAACTGCTCGACAACCGGATACAGGTCGAGCCCGTTGACGGTCTGGACCTCTCTGATCAAGGGCTCAGGCCAGGCGCCCATGCCGGCGCAGGCACCGAGCATCGCCCCGAGAATGGCGGCGATGGTGTCGGTGTCGCCGCCCAGACTGGCCGCCATGCACAGCGCATCGAATGCCGATACCTGCCCGCGAGCCACGTGATGCGCGAGGGCGAAGGCCGCGACCACCGATTCCTGGGAGGCGACCGACGTGCCGATCACGTCATAAATCAGATCGGGCAGCTGCTCGTTGCTGCATCCGGCGCACAGGTCTCTGGCCCACTGGATGCGCGTGGCAATGCGGCCCCCAGCGATCCAGTAGCCGAATCGCTCTGCTTGCTGGGCGATGCGCGCGCCGACGTCGAGGGCTTCGCCGAGGCTGGCACCGCTGACGCCCGCCGAAACCACCGCCGCCACCGCCGCTGCGCTCGAGATACCGAGAGTGGTGTTGTGGGTGACCTGGCAGGCCTGTTTGACCGCCTCGATGAAGCGCGCTTCTTCGCGCACATCGAAGGCAATGCCGACCGGCGTAATGCGCATGGCGGCGCCGTTGGTGGTGCCGAAACGCCCGGCCTCCTCAGGGCTGTGCCCGGCCAGAATCATCTCGATGGCGCGCTTGGTCGAAGGGCCCAGCAGGTCTTGCGACCCTTTGGCCTGCATCACCGCTTCCCAGTCAATCAGGTGCTGCGCCAGGTCCGAAGGCTCGATGCGCCCTTCCCCGGCGACCAGCAATTCGGCCACCAGGACCGCCTGCTCGGTGTCGTCGGTGATCGACCCGGCGGGCATGTTCGGCGCAATCGGCTGATCGGCACCGGCGGCCTGCAAGGTTGTGATGCGGTCGAATCGCTGCCTGATCTGCTCGCGACTGAGGGACTGCGTTGGCATGCCCAGCGCATCGCCCAGTGCCAGTCCGTAGAAAGCGCCGAGGCCTCGGTCGCGGGTGTCGATCAGTGCAGTCATGTGGGTGATCCAAAAGCCAGATGCAGACGAAAATGCACGGGGTCCAGCAGACTTTCCACGTGCTCCATGAAACGTTCGCGGCGATCAAAGGTGGTGCGCGTCGCCTTGAGAAACACTGAGCCGGGCTGCCGCAACATCAGCGCCGCGTCATCGTTGCTCAGGGGCTCGGCGCCGATCCACTGATCGCCGCGATCACCGACATAGCCGTGGGCGGCGAGCGTGACTGTCAGCGAATCTTCGATCAGCCCGTCGCGGGGCAGATTTTCCAGGCCGTCGCAGGCCGGAATCAGCACGCGTTCCAAAGACACGACGCTGCCATCCCCGGCAGTTCGACGGCGATCCAGCGCGATGAACTCGGCCGTGCCAAACCGGCCCGCCAGATCACCCCGTTGCACCGCCACCAGACGCAGAATCTCGGTGCTGACCTTGGCGCCGGTGTCGGCCAGGGCCTGTGCCCACCCGGCACGCTGATCCAGCGAGATGCCGTCGTAGGTCACGATCGAGCCAACGCCGGTTTGCGTGGCGATGTAGTTGCGTCGCTTGAGCTCGGACAGCGCTTCCCGGAGCGTGCCACGGCTGACGTTGAATTCCTGCGCGAGCAGGTTCTCGCCGGGCAACAATTCGCCCGAGCCCATCTGGCCGGTCTCGATGCGTCGCGCCAGCTCATCCACCACGCGTTTTTTCTTGTCGAATCGAACCTGTCTAATCATGTACAAAGTGATATCCGAAAGTGGCTGGGAGGAGCAAGTGTTTTTTGAAATGCAATGGGGGATGCGTTACCGCTGATGACAGCCGACAGCGAGCAGGATTAGGCGACCACAAGGACGAAGAGCCCCGAGTTACCCACCTGTCCGCTGCGAGAACCCGTAGCTTAGTTGTCTTGGTCGACCGGGTTAACCACGCTCGACTCTTCGCCCACGATCTGACGAATGGCGCTGACGAATACGTCGACAGGTTGCCCACCGGAGACGGCGTACTGGTCATTGAAGACGATTGTCGGCACCGAACTCACGCCCCGCGACACCCACAATTGTTCCAGTTCGCGAACTTCGCTGGCGTACTGGTCGCTGCCCAGCACGGCCTCGGCGCGCACTCGATCCAGACCCACTTTCTGCGCAACATCTGCCAGCACCTGATGGCTGGATACGTTGGCGTGCTGGCTGAAATAGGCGGTGAACAGCGCTTCTTTCAACGCGTGTTGCTTGCCTTCCAGCTCGGCCCAATGGAGCAGTCGATGGGCGTCGAAGGTGTTGAAGATGCGTCGCTCGCCCTGCTTGAAGACGAACCCGAGTTCTGCGCCGCGCTCGCGGATGTTTTCGGCATTGGCCTGGAATTGCTCGCGGGTCGAGCCGTACTTTTCGGCGATATGCTCGAAAATGTCCTGGCCTTCCGGCGGCATTTGCGGATTGAGTTCGAACGGCTGGAAGTGGATGTCGGCTTGAACTTCATCGCCCAGATGGTCCAGCGCCTGGTCCAGCGCGCGCAGGCCGACGATGCACCAGGGGCAGGACACGTCGGAGATGAAGTCGATTTTCAGGGGAATGCTCATCGCAGCCTCGTGCAAGAGAGGAAAAGTTGCACGATACGCCGATCACGCTGACGCTCAAACCCTACACCGGCGCGCTTATCCTCAAAAGGCGGGTCAAGCCCGCCGCTGCATCAGAGCTGGGCGACGTGGGAAGCGTCCTCACGATGCTCGCGCAAATACGGCAACACCGCCGCCAGCAACGGGGCTTTGAAGGCTTCCTGAAAACGGTGGGCCAGGCCGGGAATAAGTTTCAGTTGACTGCCCTGAATGTGCGCCGCTACGTGAATGCCATGCATCACCGGCAACAGCGGATCCGCCGTGCCGTGCACGACCAGCGTCGGCACCCGCAGACGATTCAACAGCTCCACTCGGCTGGGTTCGGCGAGGATCGCCAGAATCTGCCGTTTCACGCCTTCAGGATTGAACGCCCGGTCGTAGGAAACCGCCGCCTGATGCAGCAGCATCTGCCGATCATCCTTGACCTCCGGGCTGCCCAACGCAGCCAGCAAATCAGCCTGCTGCTCGAGTGCGGTCTGCCGGTCCGGCGCGCCACGACGAGCCAGCAGTTGCAGCAACGCCGGGCTGGGCATCGGCAGGCCGGGCGCGCCGGAACTGGTCATGATCAGCGTCAGGCTTTCCACTCGCTTGGGCGCGATGTCCGCCAGATGCTGCGCAATCATCCCGCCCATGCTCGCCCCCAGCACATGGAATTGCTGAACGTGCAGCGCGTCCATCAGGCCCAGCGCATCCTGGGCCATGTCGGTCAGTGAATACGGCGCCGACACCGGCAGGCCGATCTTGTAGCGCAGCACTTCGTAGGTGAGGTTGGCGCTCGGCGGCGCCTGGACCCAGGTCGACAATCCGACATCCCGGTTGTCGTAACGAATCACCCGAAAGCCCTGCTGACACAGCGCGACGACCACTTCGTCCGGCCAGTGGATCAGTTGTCCACCGAGGCCCATGACCAACAGCAGCGCCGGATCGGAATCACGACCGATGCTCTGATACGCCAGGTGCACATCATCGAGCTCGGCCACTTGCGTGGGAACGTCAACATCGCATCGAGAGGCCGCAAAGGACGGCAGGCTGCACAAGAGCGCAGCCAGAAAAAGTAAAACCCGCATGGAAAAACACCGACACACAGAACCCCAGTAGGCCGCGAGTCTGATGAAGTTTGCTCAAGCGCGCTGCCACAGTTGCGTGACAGTTTGATGAAGAGGGCTGAGCGGTAGCGAAACGGTTATCTGGACCTGTATTTACGCTGCCGCGGTTGCCGGCGTGCTGATCGAATCTGCGACCCAGAGGTTGTCGGCGAAGCGCAGCTGAGCCTCCTTCACAACTCCCAGCGCGGCTTCACTGCCAGCGTTTTCTGGATCGAGTTCGCCAGCGACACCCAATGACAGCACTTTGTAGGTCGGCAGGCGGTCCAGCACCAAGGGCATTTGCTCCGGCGCACTGAGCACATCGACGTGCAGGCCTTGCACGGGCAGGCACACTGCGAGGCCAAGGTTACTGCCCAGCCCGAGACCGCCACACGCAACCGCGAGCAGCTTTTTAAGCGGTGAGTATTGCAGGGCGTGGTAGGCGCGCTCGAAGGCGTTCTTCCAGTCCTGCGGCAAGTCCAGGGTCAGGATCGGCTCGTCGATCTGCACCCACTCGACGCCCTTGCCTGCCAGCCGCCCGAGTATCTCGCCATACACCGGCAGCAGACGGTCGAGCAGCTCAAGCTTGTCGAAGCCCTCACCCTCCGCCTGCCCCAGCCAGAGGTAAGTCAACGGCCCAATGATTTCCGGCCGGATCGTTTGGCCCTGCGCGCGGGCTTCGTCGACCTCATCGAACAGCGGCGCCCAATTCAGGTTGAAGCGTTGGTCCGGGGTGAATGTCGGCACTGAATCCACCTCAACGCCGTCACCCAGCGTCTCGAGGATGTGCTTGAAGCCTCTGGCCACGCCGATGTGAGGAAAATTCGAGTTGTTGACCTGGCCCATGCTGGCTGCTTCCTTCAAAAGATGGCGCCATTGTCGACACTTCTCCTTACATGAGACAAACTCATTAAATTCGTGTTGATCACAAAATTTACTCATGGAGCGCCGTCGGTGCTGGAAATTCGCCACCTTAAAACCCTGCATGCATTACGCGAAGCAGACAGCCTTGTTGACGCCGCTGACCGCCTGCACCTGACGCAGTCGGCGCTGTCGCACCAGTTCAAGGAGCTGGAAGAGCGCATGGGCATGCCGCTGTTCGTGCGCAAGACCAAACCGGTGCGGTTCACCAGCGCAGGCTTGCGTCTTCTGCAGTTGGCCGACTCGGTATTGCCGCAGCTGCGCCATGCCGAGCGGGATATCTCGCGGCTCGCCGGCGGTGTTGCCGGGCGCCTGCACATGGCAATCGAATGCCACAGTTGCTTTCAATGGCTGATGCCGACGATCGATCAGTTCCGCGATGCATGGCCGGAGGTGGAACTGGATCTGGCGTCGGGTTTCGCTTTCGCGCCCCTGCCGGCCCTGGCCCGTGGCGATCTGGACCTGGTGGTGACCTCGGACCCGCTGGAACTGACAGGCATTACCTATGTGCCGCTGTTCACCTACGAGGCGATGCTCGCGGTCGCCAATCAGCATCCGCTGGCGACCAGGCCCTACGTGGTGCCGGAAGACCTGATCAATGAAACCCTCATCACCTACCCCGTCGAGCGCGACCGCCTGGACATCTTCACGCGTTTCCTTGAACCAGCCGACATCGAACCGGCGCAGGTGCGCACGTCCGAGCTGACGGTGATGATGATGCAACTGGTCGCCAGCGGACGCGGCGTCTGTGGGATGCCGCACTGGGCGCTGCATGAATACAGCTCACGCGGTTACGTGAAGGGCAAGCGGCTGGGGGAAAAAGGATTGTTCGCCACGCTGTACGCGGCGATTCGCGCAGACATGCTGGACGCGCCCTACATGCGTGACTTCCTGCTGACGGCAAAGGACACGTCATTTTCGACACTGGATGGGGTGAGCGCGGTTCGTTAATCCGCCACGCTGCTTACCCCATGCAATGCGGCTCCTGCAAATCAGGCGTTTTGCAGGCTACGGTACAGCGGCAATATCGAGTCCCGGGTCAGCGGCGCGAGATGCAACTGGTCAACATTCCCGCCGTCGACCCAGATCGCTTCCTCGATCTCGGCCGCGGGATTGACCGGGTCTTCAACCTGAACGCCATACAGCTGGCAGTTCACTTCGAAGCCCGGTTCGTTCGCCGCCACCGCCGAAAACTCACCCAGGAATCGCGTTTGCTCCGGCGCGATGACCAGCCCCAATTCCTCGTTCAACTCACGGACCAGCGCATCGAGCGCCGACTCACCGGCGTCGATCTTGCCGCCCGGCTGCATGAACGCTTCGGTCCCGCGTTTGCGCACCAGCAGTGTCTTACCATCGGCACGGGTCAGCAGCGCGGCGGCGATACGGAGCGTTTTCACCGTCACAGCACCACCTCGGTCTTCAGCGCACGGGTTTCTTCAGCGCGTTCCAGCGCCAGCGTGATCAACCGGTCGATCAGCTCGGCGTAGCTCAATCCGCTGGCCTGCCAGAGTTTCGGGTACATGCTGATGGAAGTGAAACCGGGGAGCGTGTTGACCTCGTTGATGATGATTTCCCGTGCCTCGGTGACAAAGAAATCCACCCGAGCCAGACCGGCGCAGCCCAGCACGCGATAGGCCTGCAGCGCCACTTCACGCACGGCTTCGCTCATGTCTTCGGCCATCTGCGCGGGGATCGCGATGCGCGCTTGGCCGTCGTTCAGGTACTTGGTGTCGTAGGCATAAAACTCGTCGTTGGCGACAACTTCACCGCACACGCTGACCTTCGGTTCGTGGTTGCCCAGCACGGCGCATTCCACCTCACGACCGACGATGCCCTGTTCGATCAGCACCTTGTTGTCGTAGTCAAAAGCCAGTTTCAGGGCGGCGGCGTAACCGGCTTCGTCGGCGACCTTACTCACGCCAACCGAAGATCCCTGACACGCCGGCTTGACGAAAAGCGGCAGGCCCAACTGTGCGGAGACGCTGACAAAATCCACCGTCTCGCCACGGTGAAGGACCACGAACGGCGCAACCGAAATACCCGCATCGCGCAGCAGCCGCTTGGTCACGTCCTTGTCCATGCAGGCCGCAGAGCTCAGCACATCCGGGCCCACGAACGGAATGTCCAGCAGGCGCAACATGCCCTGCAGGCAGCCGTCTTCCCCGAAACTGCCGTGGATCAGCGGAAACACCACGTCGATGCGCGGCACCTCTGCGCCGGTCTGCACTTCCACGAACTGCGGCCCGCTGGCGCCTGGCATCAGCGAAAGCAGGCGGCCGGATTCACTGAGTTTGATGTGCGCAGGATCGGTGGGGTTCTGCAGGTAATCCTGCTCGTCGAAGCGCAGCCAATGGCCCTGCTTGTCGACGCCGATAAGGGTGATGGAGAAGTTGTTGCGATCAATCGCGTTGATCACGTTGCGCGCCGACTGCAACGACACTTCATGCTCGGAGGATTGCCCACCGAAAACGATGGCGACTGACTTTTTCAAAGGGGGATGCTCCTGAATTTCAGGCCGCAGAGCTAAAAGCAATTTGGCCCGATAGTCCAGTGCCAAGGTGGCCTGCAACACGGAATACAGTGAAAAAACGGCAAAAAAATCCCGCGCCCGGGTGATCGACTGGCGATGCCCGGAGCGCGGGAGGTGCTGCGGTCATTCCTCTTTCTTGGCGCCGGAGCCGAAGGTGGCGAAGCGCTTGTTGAAGCCGGCGATACGGCCTTCGGTGGTGGTCTTGCGCTGTTGGCCGGTGTACATGGGATGCGACGCGCTGGACACGTCGAGGGCAACGTAAGGGTAAGAGTTGCCATCGGTGTGCGTGTGCGTGCGGTCGGTGTCAACCGTGGAGCCGATCAGAAAAAACACATCGGCAGCGGTGTCGTGGAACAGCACTTGGCGGTAGTCGGGATGGATGTCGGCTTTCATCGTCTTTCTCCAGAATGTAAGCAATCATGTAATACGTTATACAGTATCAATTCAGCAAAGTTCAATCGGAAACGATTTTGTAACCGTTACAACTTTCGGCTTTTCCGCCGCCTCCCCTGCCGCTAACGTTCGCGCCCTGACGACCCAGCCCGGTCCTCAACAGGAACGGAATGAACAACAACACCAGGAGGTAGTGCCATGCACTTGATCGATCGATATGAAATGAGCGTCCCCGCACACATGAAGCTGATTGACGCCCGCAGCGCGTTGAATCATCTGCAGCGTCTGGTCCAGGCAACCGACGGCAAGCCTGACGCCGAGCAACTCGTCAGCCTGCTCGCCACGATCGTGGAGGCTTTTCACGAAGCGGCTGACGACGTCATGCCGGTCAACGACCACGACGTGTTCATGCGCCAGGCGTGCGAGTGGAACTACATCGGGCTGTCTCCCAAAGAGCGCGAAGTGCTTCACGAGATCCGCTGCTGCAATGACGACGGCAAAGAAGATATCTATCGAATGGTCAGCGAGACGCTGGACCGCAAGCCGATGCTGATGCCGGAAGCTCAGTGATCCAGGGTTGCGTTCAGGATCTGCTCGCACAAAAAGGGCGCCTGTGAAGGACGCCCGCGCTGCATCGCCCGCCGTGTCACTAGGCCGCTTCTTGAAAATCCATTTCCGGCGGCTGACGGCGGAATCCGCCGGTCAGCCACGCCAGGTACACACAGCCGATGGCCAACCAGGCCAGACCGAGCATGATCGCCAGTTTGTCCAGGCTGATCATCAGCCACAGATCGGCAATCAGGCCAATCAGTGGGCAGATCAGGAACAGCAGCAGCTCGCGAGGCCCGCGTTTCTCGCCCGCAATCCAATAGTGAAAAATGACCGACAGGTTGACCAGACTGAACGCCAGAAACGCGCCGAAGTTGATGAACGAGGTGGACGTGGTGACGTCCAGTTTCAGCGCCAGCAACGCCACCACCGCGCACAGCAGAATGCTGTTGACCGGCGTGCCGAATCGTTCGCTCAGGCTGGCAAAGAACGATTTGGGCAACACCCCGTCGCGGCCCATCGCATAGAGCAGGCGCGAGCCGCTGGCCTGGGCGGAAAGCCCTGACGCGAACTGCCCGACGATGAGGCCGATAAGGAAGATCGTCACGAACACGTCGCCGCCAATATTGCGCGCGATTTCATAGGCGGCCGAGTCGACGTTTTCGAACTGCGCCGAGGGATGGGCAAGCTGCACAAAGTACGACACGCCGACAAAGATCAATCCGCCGATCAGCGTGATCAGCATGATCGCCCGGGGGATGGTGCGGCGTGGATCACGGGTTTCTTCGGTCAGGGTGCTGACGGCGTCGAAGCCCAGAAAGGAGTAACAGGCAATCGCCGCTCCGCTCATGATCAACGGCATCTGCATGTCGCCGTTCAGGAACGGCGACAGTGTCCACAACGGTTTGCTGGCATCGCCGCCAATGTAATGGATGCAAAGCGCCACGAAGGCGGCGAGCACCAGGAACTGCACGATCATCAGCAAGGCGTTGATGGTATTGGCGAGCTTGAGGCCAACGATGTTGATCAGGCTGGTCACGACGATGAACGTCAGCACCCACACCGGCTGTGGCACGGACGGGAACGCAGATCCCAGATACGCGGCACCGATCAGCCAGATCGCCATGGGCAAGAACAGGTAATCCAACAGCACCGCCCAGCCGGCAATAAACCCCAGCTTGGGGCTGATGGCTTTGCGCACGTAACTGTAGGCAGAGCCGGCCACCGGAAACGCAGCCGCCATGCGGCCGTAACTCATGGCCGTGAAAAACATAGCGACCAGTGCGGCCAGGTAGGACGCGGGGACCATGCCGCCGGTGGTTTGCGCGAGGATACCAAAGGTGCCGAGCACAATAATGGGGGTCATGTAGGCGATGCCGAACAGCACCACCGACCCTAATGAAAGGGTGCGTTGCAAGCGAGCCATGAGCGACTACTCCGAATTTATAGGTTTTATGGCAGAGAAAAGTGCGGCAGAACAAAGGCGTATTTTTAGTTGGAGGGCGTGCATCCACTGCCGCGATCGACGCAGCAGTGAGGCTTCATTCTTCTTATTAGGCTTATTAGGGATGTCTCTTCTGACGCGTCAGGGAATGATCAGCTCGCGCACGCCGTTGGCATGTTCGATGACTTCGCCCGGCAGTCGCAGGCGCTGGTCATCCAGGTAGCGGTAATCGCGACGCGCAGCCTGTAGCTGCCGAAGGTCGAGTTCGACGGTGAGTTGCGTGTCTTTCCGACCAGCCTCGTGCAACAAAGCCCCGAATGGGTCAACCAGCGCGCTGCTGCCCGCGAACACCAGCCCGCCCTCGCCTTCGCCGACGCGATTGACCATGAGCGCGAACGCTTGATTTTCCTGAGCGCGGGCCATGATCGCGGTGCGGTGGGTCGGACCGTAGGGGTCCATGTTGCCGTTGGTGACGATGATCAGATCAACGCCGAGTTGGGCCAGCGCCCGGGCCGACTCCGGGAACTCGATGTCGTAACAGATCAACAGGCCGACCCGCAGCCCGTTCCACTGACAGGTGGCGTACCGATCGCCCGCGCTGAACACGCCGCGATCGGACGCCCACAAATGCGTTTTGCGGTAACGCAGGGCGATGCCTTCGGGGGTAATGAGCAACGTGGTGTTGAAGAACGCGCCGTTGTCATTTTCGGCCATGCCGATCACGACGGAGACGCCGCGCGCCCGCGCCGCCTCACGAATGGCGGTGACACTGGGGCCGTCCAGCGCTTCGGAAACCCGGGCAACGGTCTCGCTGGAGGGGAAGCCCATCAGGTGTGTTTCCGGGAACACGATCAGCGCAGTGTCGTCAGCGCATGCCGCAATGGCATTCAGCGCGCGCTTGAGATTGTGGACGGTGTCGTTGTCCTGGCCCGTCAATTGGGCGAGTTCCACCTTCATGGGTTCTCCTTATAAGGTCGCGGGCCGGTCGGGCACAAAATGCTGGCCTGATGATTGGCTCTGCGGGCAGTATGCGCATCAGTAAGTGTTACGGGGAATTACGCAGCTGTAGTAACCCAATAGGGGTAGAGGATGACAATCGCACTTCAGGACATGGCCTGGCATCGCTCGGTCGGGCAGTTGATTGAAGCGCTGGACCGCCCCAATTTCTGGGCACAACTGGTGCGGCTGCTTGATCAGTACGTCAGTTTTGATAGCTGGGTCGCGCTGCAATTCAGCTCCGGGCAGCGCCCGCAGGTGTTCGCCGAAAGCCCGGCTGAAGATGGCAGCCCCGACCAACTGTTTCAGGATTACCTCAAAGGCCTGTACTTGCTTGACCCCTTCTACGTCGCCAGCCGCGAGCGCTCGCAAAGCGGCCTGTTCCGCCTCGCTGAGGTGGCGCCCGAACACTTCGAGCTGACGGAGTATTACCAGCGCTACTTTCGGCTAAACGTCGTTGCCGATGAAGTCCAGTTCAATTGCCAGATCGATCAGGACCGCACCCTGTGTCTGTCACTGGGCTCAACCCGGCGATTCAGCGCCGAACAGATTGCCCTGCTGTCGATGATCCAGCCGTGGGTCATCGCACTGTTACGCCAGCGTCTGCCCTTCGAAATGGAAGCTGCGGCAACCGACCAAGAGCTGCTAGATACGCCATTGCCGATGAGCAACTGGCGTAAGCAGCTGGAAGCATCGGCTCAGCACAGCCGTGGCGCGCAACTGACCGCCCGGGAGCTGGAGGTGGGTCGACTGATGCTCAGCGGTTGTTCGAGCAAGGAAATCGCCCGCAAGCTCGCCATCTCTGCGGAAACCGTGCGCGTCCATAAAAAGCATATGTACAGCAAGCTCGGCATCAAGTCGCAATCCGAGCTGTTTTCGATTTTTCTACAAGCGCAGAGTGCTTGAGTCGCAGGACTGGATTGCCTGATTGAAGCAATCGCGACGGTGCCAGCCAAGAAGGGGCTGTCTCGCTGTGTGAAGCGTCTCAAGGCGAGACATCCTGCAACATCCACCCTTTGCTTTTACCCCGCAAACCCGCCACCCTGCGCGCCGCCGATCAGACCCTGCTGACGGCAAGGAACCACGGCCCCACTGGCCCCTCTTCTATAAACACCTTTGCAAGGCCCACCGTCATGACGAACGGACGCGACCATCGCATCGACTTCTTTCGGGGTCTGGCGCTGATCTTCATTTTCTGGGATCACGTGCCGGACAACCCTTTCGCGCAACTGACGCTGCGCAATTTTGGCTTCAGCGACGCCGCTGAGGTGTTCGTTTTTCTCGCCGGCTATGCCGCTGTCCTCGCTTATGGCCGTGTGGCGCAGCGTAACGGTTACGTCGTGGCGTGCCTGCGCATCCTCCGGCGTACGTGGGTGCTGTATGTCGCGCACATCTTCTTGCTGACGCTGCTGATGGGCATCGTTTTCGTCGCCAACAATCACGTCGAAACCCGCGACATGGTGCGCGAAATGGGCCTTGAGTATTTCGTCGGCAACCCGCAACAGGCGCTGGCCGATGAACTGTTGCTGCGCTTTAAACCCAACCTCACTGACCCGCTGCCGCTGTACATCCTGCTGATGGGCGCACTGCCGCTGATTCTGCCGGTCCTGATGCGCAACGCGGCGCTGGCGATCGGCCTCTCGGTGGCGCTGTACATGATGGTGCCGTTGCTCGGCTGGAACCTGCGGGCCTACGAAGGCGGCGGTTACTGGTATTTCAATCCGGTCGCCTGGCAGTTGATCTTCGTGCTCGGCGGTGCTTTTGCCTTGCACACCCAGCGCGAGCTGACCGCAAAGCCCAGCGCTCGCCCGCTCTGGCAACAGCCGATGTTTCTCATAGCGGCGGCTTACCTGCTGATGGCCGGAGTCATCACCGTGCTGTGGAAATTCCCCGATGTGCATGACGCGCTCCTGCCTACAGCGCTCACCGAATTGATCTACCCGATCAGCAAGACCGACCTGTCGCCGGTGCGCCTGTTGCACTTCCTTGCACTGGCCTATGTCGTCGCAAAAGTGCTGCCTACGTCGGTGACCTGGCTGGACAACTGGCCCGGCCAGCAGACCTGCAGGATGGGGCGCTATTCGCTGGAAATCTTCTGCCTGGGCGTCCTCCTCGCCCCGCTGGCCGACATGGCGAACGCGCTGGCGGACGATGCCTGGCAAATGCGCGTGATCACGGCGTTGCTCGGCCTGGGGTTGATGCTGCTGTTGTCGAACTGGCTGGAGTTGAACAAGCGGTTGAGCAGCCCGAAGGCGGCGCGGGTGGTGAAGGTTTGAGAACCGTGTCTCACTGAGGGGGCTCTTCGGAAATTTCCTACTGGTTTATCAGGCAAAGCTTTTTCGCAGGGTGCCGTTAGCTGAGGAGAGTCGATAAACAGTGGGAGGTAACGATGATGGAAATTTCAACGACAACGCGGGCATTTGCATTTCCAAAAGCACGTGAACCGGCTAGTGCTCAGCCGTTAGCAGAAAAATCTGAAGAACTCGAATCGCAAGCGCGCGACCGCAAGGATGCAGCACGCAGGCCGTGGCGCAATGAGCCTGGCTTCGAAAAAGTCGGGAACTGGGAACAGTATTTATCCATTAAAGAAAGCTTCGCGATTTTAGAATTGGCACGTCTTCGGCGCACCTATGACGAGTTCAAGAGTGACCTGGGAACTCTACATCCCGACCTTGCGGGCAAGGACTTCAGCTTTGCGCTGGATGCCGGAGGTATAAAGATTCTTGACCCAACGGGCGCTCTCTCAAACGGGGAGAAAAATCGGCTGGCCCAGAGCCTGAGCCAATACCGGGGCTTCGGTGAACAACTTGCTTCTTTCAGCAAAGCTCTGGCATTACTAGCAACGCATAATCGTAACGGGCGTCAAGTTACTCAAACTCAAGACGCCAACCCTATCGGACAGTTTCCAGACCTCGGCAAGATATTAGACGCAGACACTGCACAGCTAGTTTGGCATCGAGACATAGATCCTCTCATCCAGCGCGCACGCATGTCTATTTCGGAAACGGTATAGGTCATTAATAAGCCTGACGGGCCACAGACCCGCCAGGCATTCACTTAATTGACTTAAGTCAGCTTTTTATTTTCCGGTGATGACATACGTGCCCAAAAACCTTATCACCTTCGGAGGCTGCTGCGGTACCAGTCAGCTCAGACACTACATTAGTAAAGCGGTAGCTGCCGACATAATAGTAGCTTCTCCACGTACCCGGACCATATATATAATTAATATCACCTGATTCCCGCCCTCCATAGCATCGCTCGAAACTCACCACTTCCGTGACCCTTCCATTCTCGTCACTGACCACATCCCTGGAGATAGGCTTTATACGGGACTCTGCCAAGCTCATGTCCAGCCTCCCCATCGCGCCTTTTAGAGGTGTATCAAGAGAGTCTACAAAATAGGCTTCAATGTTAGCCTCAGTGTATCCCTGCACCAAGAGAAACGCTGGCTGAGTGTGTCCGCTCGGTATCCGTTTGATCCCATACTGATCCCGCAATTTAAATTCCTTGAGAACGGGATATGAGCCGAAGACGATTCCATATGGCTGCGGAACGAATACAGCGCCCTTTTTATAGCTAACTCTAATCTGAATTTGACTTCCGGGCTCAAGTCCTGAAAACACCATCGTTTTTTCTGGTAAAAGCTGCCATTTGCCGTCATCGAGTACCTCAATATCCCAGAACACGTCGTCCGAAAAGTCATGAGAGCGTGCCACTACCACTTTCTGTCCTCGGACCGAGGTGAAGCTGTAATAATGAACATCGTCCGGACTGACAAGAACTTCTTTCTTCACATGCAGGGCGTCAGTTAGGGCCACCACTCCCGACACTTTACTTGGCGACTCTATGGGCGCGACCGCCCCCGGACTGCTTCCGGAGGTATCGCTGGGTGTGGTGCCGATCTGGAACGGTAACGCTGACGCCGAGCACATCACTAAGACTGCGCAACTCACAAACGACCCAGTACAAAAATTTTTAATCTTCAAAGTTTATTCTCCATAGCCTGATGGCGTGTTGTTATTGTCAATCGACAAAATCAACTAATCAGCGATATGAAAAGCAATCAACCTCCTACCTCCATATTCGGAACCTTCCTACAAATTCACAGGTACATCTGGCACAGGAGATAAAACCAGCCTGGTCCCGAGCTATTTCCGACAGAACACAGTCAGGCGCGCCACAAACTCCCCGCCCCGCGCCCACCAGCGTCTACGCTTGTAACAAGTGCGATGTGCAGGTTTGACCGGGCCAACGATATGGGCGCTTTTTGGCATTCCGATACGAAGAAGGCTGCGGTCAAGGCTGACAGTCAGGGGAACGGATCAATGCCAGCCCATGCTCGCCCACGGCGTTACGTGTGGCGGTTTCTGCTGGTAGCGGTACTGACGGCAGCGGTGATCCTGGGATTTGTGGTATCCACCGAAGTGCGCAGCTCCCGCTTGCAGGCGCAGGAATTCAGCCATCTGGCCCAAGGCCTGAGCTACAGCGTCGAAGCCGGTGCCAGCGACGCGATTGTGTATCCCGGCGAAGGGCCTTTCGATAGGCGTCTGGGCTATTCCGCCCTCGGCGAATTCCTGCCGCGCTTGCTTAACCGCGACTACCTCATCAGCGCCCAGGCGCGCTTTTCTCCCGATCTCATGTCCTACGCCAAGCGCGGTTTCTTCGTGCCGTATCAGGAGAAGATTCAGTCCGGCCTGACCATTACCGACTGCCGCGCCGAGCCTCTGTACCAGTACGTCTACCCGCAGCAACTGTACCCGACCTTCACCGCCATCCCGCCCGTGCTGGTCAACAGCCTGCTGTTTATTGAAAACCGCGACCTGCTGGACGCTCAACGCCCGCTGGCCAACCCGGCGGTGGACTGGCCAAGGTTTTTCAAGGCGGCGCTTTCCCAAGTGGCGAAAGTGGTGGGGTTGCCCGGGCAATCGGCCGGTGGCAGCACGCTGGCGACTCAATTGGAGAAGTACCGGCACTCGCCGGACGGCCTGACGCTGTCGGGCAGCGAAAAGATCCGGCAGATGGTGTCCGCTAGCGTTCGTGCCTATCAGCCGGGGCAGCAAACGCTCGAAGCGCGGCAGCGGGTGGTGCGGGATTATCTCAACAGCGTGCCGCTGTCGGCGGTCCCCGGTCATGGCGAAGTCCACGGTATGGCCGAAGGGTTGCGGGTCTGGTACGGCGCGGACTTCGACCGCACCAACCAGTTGCTGGCTTCAACGGCGAAGGACGATAAAACCCTGGCGGCGCAAGGGTTGGCGCTGCGCGAAGTCCTGTCGTTGGTGATCGCCCAGCGCAGGCCCTCACACTTTCTGGCGAAGGGGCGCAAGGAACTCGCGGACCTGACTGACAGCCATTTGCGCGTGCTCGCACAGAACAATGTCATCGATCAACCGCTGGCCGACGCCGCTCTGGCCGCCACCGTGACCTATCGCGACTGGGTGCAGCAGCCGACCGTGCAGCCGATTGAGAGTAACAAAGGCATCACCGTCGCCCGCACGCGGCTGTCGAACATGCTCAACCGTTCACTTTACGACCTCGATCGCCTGGACCTGTCGGCCACCAGCACGCTGCAGAACGACCTGCAGGTCAGCGTCGGTCAGTACTTGCGCGACCTTGCCAAACCCGAATTCGCCGGGCAGATGGGTTTGATCGGAGAACACCTGCTGACACCCACCAGCACCCAGGCGGTGCGTTACAGCTTCACCCTGTTCGAGCGCGACCCGGATGGCTCGCGGGTGCGGGTGCAGACTGACAGCACGGATCAGCCGTTCGACATCAACGAGGGCAGCAAACTGGAGCTGGGCTCCACGGCCAAGATGCGCGTGCTGACAACGTACTTGCAGATCATTGCCGAGATGCACGACAAGTACGCCGATCAGCCCAATAGCGCCCTGAAGAAAGTCCCGGTCGATGAGTCTGACCGCCTCAGCCGCTGGGCCGTGGATTACCTGATTCAGAACAACGACCGTGACCTCTCGAAGATGCTCGCTGCAGCCCTCGATCGTCAGTATTCGGCCAGCCCGGGCGAGAGTTTTTTCACCGGGGGCGGCCTGCATCATTTCAATAATTTTCGCCGGGAGGACAACGCTCGCAACCCCACCCTTCGCGAAGCGTTGCGCGAGTCGATCAACCTGCCGTTCATACGCCTGATGCGTGATCTGGTGCGGTACACCACCTATCAGGGGCCCAACAACAGCGCAGTGTTGCTCAAGGACGACAGCGATCCGAGGCGTCAGGAGTACCTGGCCGATTTCGCCGACCGCGAGGGCAAGTCATTCCTGTTGCGCTTCTGGGAACGCTACAAGAACAAATCAACACAGGACCGGCTCGATACCTTTCTCGACGGGGTACATCCCGCTGCGAGTAGGCTCGCCGCCGTGCATCGCTACCTGCTGCCGAACGCCACGCAAAGCGCGTTCAATGCGTTTGTTCGCGCGCACATGGCCGGGGAAAAAGGCAAACCGGCGCTGACCGAAAAGCGTCTGGACGAACTCTATTTCGCCTATGGCCCCGGCAAGTTCGATCTGCCGGATCAGGGCTACGTTGCCCGCGTGCATCCGCTGGATCTGTGGCTGGTGGGGTATCTGTTGCAGAACCAGGACGCCACGTTCAAGGACGCCGTCGCGGCCAGCCGTTTCGAGCGGCAGGAAGTCTATAGCTGGCTGTTCAAGAGCCAGCACAAGAGCGCTCGCGACAGCCGCATTCGCACGATGCTGGAGATCGAAGCGTTCCTGGACATCCATCAGCGCTGGCAGCGGCTGGGCTATCCGTTCGATCACTTGGTGCCGTCGCTGGCGACCGCGATTGGCAGCTCCGGTGATCGACCTGCGGCGCTGGCCGAACTCATCGGCATCATCCAGAACGATGGCATTCGCCTGCCGGTTTTGCGCATCGACAGCCTGCACTTCGCTGCGCAGACGCCCTATGAAACGCAATTGGTCAACAACCCTGGGCTGGGCAAGCGGGTGCTGCCATCGGAAGTCGCTGCGGCCATGCGCGAGGCGCTGTCACAGGTGGTCGATGCCGGCACGGCGAGGCGGGTATCCGGCAGTTTCAAAACTCAGGATGGCAGCGTGCTGGCCATGGGCGGCAAGACCGGCACGGGCGACAACCGCATCGAAAGCATCGGCGCAGGCGGGCGAATCCTGGCGTCCAAAGCGATAAATCGCACGGCGACCTTCGTGTTTTTCATCGGCGACAACCATTACGGCACGCTGACGGCGTACGTCCCGGGACGCGCCGCCGAGAGCTTCAAATTCACCTCCGCCCTTCCGGTGCAAGTGCTCAAAGGCATGGCGCCGATTCTCAATCCCTACCTGGAGCCGGGCACGTTCACGCAGTGCAAGGCGCCCGTACCTACGCAAATCGCATCGCGTCTGTAGCAGACGCTCAACGCATTCCCTCCAAATACTTGACGACAACCGTTCGTCTTAACGCGTCTTGTGGAAACAATAAGATATATCTTAAGGTATATCTAACTTGTACCAAGAGATGAAAAAAATGAAAGACCACTCACACGATCACCCCCACCATCATCGTCCTCACTTCGGCGAACACGGCGACGGCCGCGATGGTTTCGAGAAACGTACCGGCCGAGAACGCGGCGGTCGCGGGCCTCGCGTCTTTGCGCCGGGCGACCTGAAATTGTTGCTGCTGGCGTTGATCGCCGATCAGCCGTGCCACGGGTATGACTTGATTCGCCAGATCGAAGCGCTGTTCGACGGCGCCTACAGCCCGAGCCCGGGCGTGATTTACCCGACGCTGACCTTTCTGGAAGAGAGCGAGTTGATCCAGGGCGATGCCGATGGCGGCAAGAAGCGCTATGGCATCACTGAGGCCGGTCAGAAGTTCCTGACTGAACAGGCGGTGGCACTGGATGGCGTGAAAATGCGCATCGACGTCAGCAAGCGCTCGTTGCGTGGGCATGATCGTCCGCCGGAAATCCACGAGGCCGTGCACAACCTGCGGCATGCGTTGCAGATGCACCACGGTCGCTGGAACCCCGAGGAAATCCTGCGGGTTCGCGACCTGCTGAACGACACCGCGAAAGCCATCGTCGACGGCCAACAAGCTGCTGCGGAGAAACCGGAATGAATGCACCCCAGGGAATTCACCGCGTCAGCCACGAGATCAAACGTCGCAAGCTGCAGGTGTTGAGGGTGACCGACATCACCCCGCGCATGCGCCGCGTCACCTTGCACGGGCCGGAGCTTACGGGGTTCATCAGTCTGGGCACGGATGACCACGTCAAACTGTTGTTCGCCACCACCCCCGAAGAGCAGGCAGCGCTGGACGGCAATGCGCCGTTGCAAAACGCCGAAGGCCCGCGCCCGACGATGCGCGACTACACCCCGCGTCGTTACGACCCGCAGACCGGCGAATTGGACATCGATTTCGTGCTGCATGGCGACGGTCCGGCGGCGACCTGGGCCGCTCAGGCCGAAGCTGGGCAAACGCTGAATATCGCCGGGCCTCGGGGTTCGATGATCGTGCCGGACATGTTCGACAGCTATCTGCTGATCGGCGACGAAACTGCCCTCCCCGCCATTGGTCGTCGGCTGGAAGCATTGCCGGCCGGTCGACGTGCGCTGGTGGTCGTTGAAATCGACAACCCGGCGGAGCGCCAGGCGCTGGCCAGCGATGCGCAGATTGAGGTCATTTGGGTGGTGCGTGGCAAGCAGGATCTGCTTGAAGTCACGCACCAACTGACCCTGCCGCAAGGCAGCCTGTATGCCTGGGTAGCGACCGAATCGTCCTTGTCACGCAAGGTGCGGCGCGTGCTGCTGGATGACTTCAAGCTGGACGAAGCGGCTGTCAAAGCAGCGGGCTACTGGCGCGCGGACGGTTCGGACGAGGAATGAGGCGGTTGAGGTCGCCGGGAATGATTGAGTGCTGCAGGCGCGCCAGATTCTGGGCGCGTCAGCCATACGGTTTACGACTGCCCTCTGCGGCCCAAAACCCTGTCTATCCCATACACGACTGACCCAATCACCACAAAGCCCGCCAGCACGCCCAACGCATTGGTCAGCGCCTTGGTCACTCCCAGCGTGCCGATGTCCAGGAATGGATAGAGATAGTCGCCGAAGGCATTTCCGCGTAACAGCAAATAGCCGAAGTAGACGACGGGATACAGCGTCCAGATCAGCACATGTCTAGGTCTCAACAGGCCTTTGGGCACGAAGAACAACCAGTAGCCCAGGAACAGCAGCGGCATGACGTCGTGCAGCAACTCATCGGCGATCCACTGCCAGCCCTCGGGCGTCCACAGATGGCGCAGCAGCAGGTTGTAGGCGAGGCTCACCAGAATAATGCTGGTAGCGATCCCGGCGCAAACTACGTGTGAACGGAAGAACCGATAACCCGCCGAATGCCGGTCGATGAGCGCACAGCTCAGTGCCACCGCCACCAGCGTGTTTGTGACCACGGTGAAGAAGCTGCAGAAGCGCACCAGTCCGCCGAGGAGGCTGGCGTGGTCGACCCATCGCCCCCAGAGAATCAGGTAAAGCTGCACCGCGAGCCCGAACCAGCCGAGCATGGCGGCGGTGATGACGAAGCGGCGCCGGCCTGAGGACAGCTTCAGCGGGTGGCTTTGCATTGCGATCAGATCCTTGGAAATCGGCGAGTCAGCTCAAGGGCGCTTGGTACGCGCCAGCTTGATGTACAACCCTTCGACCTTCTCCCGCGCCCAAGGAGTCTTGCGCAGAAACGTCAGGCTGGACTTGATGCTCGGGTCGCTCTTGAAGCAGCGAATGTCGATCCGCTCGGCCAGCCCCGACCACTCGTAATGCTCGACCAGCGCAATGAGGATCTGCTCCAGCGTCACGCCGTGCAGCGGGTTGTTGTTGGGTGTGGTCATGGCGGGCCTATGGACGCTGATGGGACAGGACAGTTTCGCGAGCTGCGCACCTTAGCGGACGCCGCGATCAGTGTGAAGGCCGCAGGCAGCCGACGCAGCGGGCCGATATCAAAATGATTGCTTTTTTATTGTTATGTTATAACACTAACAAACCGCACATTTTGTATGTTCTGCAAGGAAACGCCGCATGTCCCGTCCCGCTCCATCCCGTCCCTGGCACCTGACGCCACTGGCTGCCGCATTGCTGATGACATCCCCTGCGTACGCAATCGAGATAGAACCGCAAATCATCACTGCCAACCCCCTTGGCGGCGATCAACTTGCCTCGCCCAGCACCGTACTGACCGGCGATGAGCTGACCCTGCAGCAGAAAGGCAGCCTGGGCGAGACGCTGAACAAACAGCCCGGCGTGTCATCTTCCTATTTCGGACCGGGCGCGAGCAGGCCGATCATCCGGGGGCTGGACGGCGACCGCATCCGGCTCCTGCGCAATGGCGTTGGCGCGCTGGACGCCTCCTCGTTGTCTTACGATCACGCCGTGCCGCTGGACCCGGTCAACGTCGACCGCATTGAAATCGTGCGCGGCCCTGCGGCGCTGCTGTACGGGCGCAGCGCCATCGGCGGCGTAGTCAACACCTTCGACAACCGCATTCCCACTGAAGCCATCGAGGGCATTCACGGCGCCGGCGAGCTGCGTTATGGCGGTGCCGACACGACCCGCAGCAGCGCGGGAAAACTGGAAGCGGGCAATGGCACCTTTGCGTTGCACCTGGACGCCAACGCCCGGGAGTTCAACGACCTGAAGATCCCGGGTTATGCCCGCACCGCCGATGAGCGCGCCCGCGATCCGCAAGACAGTGACAAGAAACACCGCCTCGGCAACAGCGATGGCCGCCAGGACGGAGGCGCAGTCGGAGGCTCATATACGTGGGACGACGGCTACGCCGGGCTCTCCTACAGCAACTACGATTCGAACTACGGTTCGCCTGCCGAGCAAGGCGTGCGCATTCGCATGGAGCAGGACCACTACGCCTTTGCTTCCGAGATCCGCAATCTCTCCGGCCCGTTCAGCTCGGTGAAACTCGACGCCGGTTATACCGATTACAAGCACATGGAGATCGAAGACGGCGAAGTCGGCACCACTTTCAAGAACAAGGGCTATGAAGCCCGCGTCGAGGCCCGGCATCAGCCCATCGGCCCACTTGAAGGCATTGTCGGCGCCCAGGTGACACGCAGTGAGTTTTCAGCTTTGGGCGAAGAGGCGTTCGTGCCGCAGACCGATACTGACGCCGGTGCCTTGTTCATTCTGGAGGAGCTACAGGCTACCGATCGCTTAAAGCTCAGCCTGGGTGGCCGCATCGAACACACCTCCGTGGACCCTGACGGCGCAGGCAACGCACGCTTCGCGAACGCCAGCAGTTCAAGCAGCTTCACGGCGGGGAGCGTTTCGTCCGGAGCCGTCTACACGCTGACGCCGATCTGGTCGCTGGCGGCGACCCTTGGCTACACCGAACGGGCGCCGACGTTCTATGAGCTCTATGCCAATGGCGCTCACGTTGCCACCGGTACGTACGAGGTCGGTGACGCTGACCTGTCGAAGGAAAAAGCGGTTTCCAGCGACCTGGCGCTGCGCTTCGACAATGGCACCCATAAAGGAAGTGTCGGCGTGTTCTACAGCCACTTCTCCAACTACATCGGACTGCTGGGCAGCGGCCGCACATTGAACGACGACGGTACGGAAGACCCTGACGGCATCCCCGAGTACAGCTATTCCGGCGTGCGGGCACGGTTCACCGGATTCGAGGCGCAGGATCACTGGAAGCTGGGAGATACACGGTATGGCAGTTTTGCACTGGAGTTGTCCGGCGATTACACCCGTGCCAAGAACCTCGAGACAGGAGAGGCCTTGCCGCGAATCGCGCCGTTGCGGCTTCAAAGCGGATTGTTGTGGGAACTGGACAAGTGGCAGGCGAGGATTGACCTCGAGCACGCCGCTTCCCAACGCCGCGTACCGGATAATGAATCGGGGACCGATGGGTACACGACCGTGGGCGCCAGCGCTGGCTACACGTTCAAAGTGGGCGGCAGCCAGTGGCTGGCTTTCGTCAGCGGCGAAAACCTGACCAACCAGACCGTGCGCTACGCCAGCTCCATTCTGCGCGACATCGCACCGGCTGAAGGCCGCAGTGTCGAGGTCGGGTTAAGGACGACGTTTTAACGCCGACACCTGAACGGTCACGCCGCAACATGAGGGGCCGCAACGAGCCCCTCACTTGGCAGGACCGGCTTCAGCCGGGAAAGCGTCATCCGCCACCTCGTAAATCTACGGTGTTCGAACCGGCCTCTTCCCGGCTAAAGCCGGTCCTACATCTGGAACGCGCCTGCGGCCAGACCGCTGAATCCTACAACCTGAACACTCCTGCTAAACACTCATCCATGCGCCGCCTGCAAAGGTCAGCGGCAAATCGCCCTTCCCCGCAGCACCGTAAACAGGCGGTTTGAACAGTGGACAGCGCTACCCTTCCTACCCACCACTGTTACGCCAACCGCAACGATCCATGTCGCAATTTCGACTTTTTAAAAAATCGTTAGGGCCCTATCATCGCCGCCCTAAACGCCGAAACGGTTAATTCGTCATTTGTTAAGACCTTGCAATGCGCCTTCAAAGCGTTGCGAGCGGCATCGCCTTTTGCTCTCGAATAACTCAAAAAGACCTCACGCCCTATGCCCAGTCATCTGAAACGCCTGACCTGCACCCCGACCTGCAAATCGTCCCGAGCCCTTCGTCATGCCAGCGCGCTGAGCCTTGCGGCGCTGGGGTTCGCGACCTGCGCCCATGCCGCGCCGGCGTTCGACAGCACGTCGCCGTGGATGCTGGGTGACTGGGGCGGCAAGCGCAGCGAGCTTTCCGAACAGGGTTACGACTTCAAGCTCGATTCAGTCGTCGAAGTGGGCTCCAACCTGCACGGCGGCTACCACCATGACAAGGCGACTCGCTACAGCGACCAGTTCGCCCTCGGCGCGCACATGGACCTGCAGAAAATCCTCGGCTGGCACGACGCCGAATTTCAGCTGACCCTGACCAACCGAAACGGCGACAACATCAGCAACGACCGCGTGGGTGATCCGCGCACCGGCACCATTTCGTCGTCCCAGGAAGTCTGGGGCCGTGGCAACGTCACGCGACTGACCGACCTCTGGTACCAGCAGAAATTTCTCGACCAGACGCTCAGCGTCAAGGTCGGCCGGTTCAACGAAGGCGAAGACTTCAACACCTTCCCGTGCGACTTCCAGAACCTGGCGCTGTGCGGCTCGCAGGTCGGCAACTGGGGCGGCGGCATCTGGTACAACTGGCCGATCAGCCAGTGGGCGATGCGCGTCAAATACCAGTTGAACCCCGAACTGTTCGTGCAGGTCGGTGCGTTCGAGCAGAACCCGTCCAACCTGGAAAACGACAACGCCTTCAAACTCAGCGGCAGTGGCACCCAAGGCGCGGTATTGCCGGTCGAAGTGGTCTGGTCGCCGAAGGTCAACGGCCTGCCGGGCGAATACCGCGCCGGTTACTACTACAGCACCGCCGACAGCAGCGACGTTTACAAGGACAGCAACGGCCGATACGCCGCCCGGAGCGGCGATGACTACGCCTCGTCGTCCAGCAAACACGGCATGTGGCTGACCCTGCGCCAGCAAGTCACCAGCCAGGCCAGCGACAACAGCCGTGGCCTGAGCCTGTTCGCCAACGTCACGCTGCACGACAAGAAAACCAACATGATCGACAACTTCGTCGCCCTCGGCGCCACGTACAAAGGCCCGTTCGACGCGCGCCCCGAGGACGACATCGGCGTCGGCATCAGCCGCATCCACGTCAACCCGGCGTTCCGCAAGAACATCAACCTGCGCAATCAGGCCGAAGGCGTCTCGGACTACAACGACCCGGCCTTCCTGCCCGTGCAGGACACCGAATACAACGCTGAAATCTATTACGGCGTGCACGTAGCCAACTGGCTGACCGTGCGCCCGAACCTGCAATTCATCCGTCATCCGGGCGGCGTGAATCAGGTCGATGACGCACTGGTCGCGGGGCTGAAAATCCAGTCCTCGTTCTGATCAGCCCTGCTCGTCCGTTCGTGCCCAGGCATCGGCATTGAAGGCATGGCTTGGCCGCCGCGCCTTCACGCCAACACGCGTTAACCACCACATCGTTACGGAGTACAACACTTATGAGCACTGAGGGTGCTTTCGGTAAGGGTCGCCTGCTTCCGAGCTTGCTCGGGCTGGTGATTCTGATAATGGGTCTGGCCTTGCTGGTCGGCGGCATCAAACTGCTGACGCTGGGCGGTTCGCTTTACTACCTGCTGGCCGGCATCGGCTTCGCCATCACCGGCGTCCTGCTGATGATGGGTCGCAGCGCGGCATTCGGCCTGTACGCACTGGTGTTGTTCGCCAGTACGGTATGGGCGCTGTGGGAAGTGGGCCTGGATTGGTGGCAGTTGGTGCCACGTCTGGCACTCTGGTTTGCCCTCGGCATCGTGATGCTGCTGCCATGGTTCCGTCGTCCGGTCCTGCGTGGCCAGGTCGGCGATACCGGTACTCGCGCATTGGGCGCCGCCGTGATTGTCGCGGGCATCGCCGCGCTGGCCAGCCAGTTCACCCACCCCGGTGAAATCAAAGGCCAACTGGACCGCGAAACCGCTGGGACCACCAGCGCCGCGCCAGCCATGCCTGACGGCGACTGGCAGTCCTACGGTCGCACGGCCTTCGGCGATCGCTACTCGCCGCTGTCGCAGATCACCCCGGACAACGTCAGCAAGCTGGTCCCGGCGTGGACCTATCGCACAGGCGACATTCCGGGTCCGAACGATCCGGGTGAAACCACAGCCGAAAACACGCCGCTGAAAGTCAACGGCATGCTCTACGTCTGCACGCCGCACAGCCAGGTCATTGCACTGGACCCGGACACCGGCAAGGAAATCTGGCGCTTCGATCCGAAGATCAGCAGCGGCAAGGCGGCCAACTTCAAGGGTTGGGCGCACATGACCTGCCGTGGCGTGTCGTATCACGATGACGCCGCCTACGCTTCCACCGCTTCCACCACGCCGGCCGACGCTGCCGCCCCTGCGCAAAGCCCGGCCGCTCCGGCAGTTGCTGGCGCAGCCAATGCCTGCCCGCATCGGATCTTCCTGCCGACCGCCGACACCCGTCTGATCGCACTGAACGCCGACACCGGCAAAATGTGTGAAGACTTCGGCAACCACGGTTCGATCGACCTGAGCGCCAACATCGGCACTTACGCACCGGGCGGTTACTACTCGACGTCGCCACCGGCCGTGACAAAAGACCTGGTGGTCATTGGCGGTCACGTCACCGACAACGTGTCCACCGATGAGCCTTCGGGCGTGATCCGTGCGTTCGACGTGCACACCGGCCGTCTGGTCTGGAACTGGGACAGCGGCAATCCGGACGACACCACGCCGATTGCCGAGGGCAAGACCTACACCCGCAACTCGCCCAACATGTGGTCGATGTTCAGCGTCGACGAAAAGCTGGGCATGCTCTACCTGCCAATGGGCAACCAGATGCCTGACCAGTGGGGCGGCAACCGCACCGAGGCGTCGGAGAAATTCAGCGCAGGTCTGGTCGCGCTGGACATCGCCACCGGTCACGTGAAGTGGCATTTCCAGTTCACCCACCATGACTTGTGGGACATGGACGTCGGCGGTCAGCCAACGCTCATGGACATGAAAACCGCTGACGGCGTGAAGCCTGCTGTTCTGGCCTCGACCAAGCAGGGCAGCATCTATGTGCTGGACCGCAGCAACGGTCAGCCTATCGTGCCGATCAACGAAATTCCTGTTCCACAGGGCGCGGTTGCCGGCGATCACACGTCGCCTACCCAGCCGAAGTCCGACCTGAACTTCATGCCGCCGCCGCTGAAAGAGCGCGACATGTGGGGCGTGACGCCGTTTGACCAGATGCTCTGCCGGATCGACTTCAAATCCCTGCGCTATGAAGGCCCGTTCACCCCGCCGTCGCTGCAAGGCTCGCTGGTGTATCCGGGTAACTTCGGCGTGTTCGACTGGGGCGGTATTTCGGTTGACCCAGTGCGTCAAATTGCTTTCGTGAACCCGAGCTACATGGCGTTCCGCTCCAAGCTGGTACCGGCGGCAGAAGTCGAAGGCGGCCCGGGTCGCAAGAGCGAAACCGAAGGCGTGCAGCCAAACAAAGGCGCGCCGTACGGGGTGATCCTCGAAGCGCTGTTGTCGCCAATGGGCCTGCCGTGCCAGGCGCCAGCATGGGGTTACGTGGCGGCGGTCGACCTGACCAACCACCAGACCATCTGGAAGCACAAGAACGGCACCGTGCGTGACAGCTCGCCGGTTCCGATCCCGCTGACCATGGGCGTTCCAAGCCTGGGCGGCACGTTCATCACCGCCAGCGGTGTGTCGTTCCTCAGCGCCACACTGGACCAGTACCTGCGCGCCTACGATGTCCGTAACGGCAAGCAGTTGTGGGAAGGTCGTCTGCCAGCAGGCGCTCAAACCACGCCGATGACTTACACCGGCAAGGACGGCAAGCAATACGTGCTGGTCGTTGCAGGCGGTCACGGTTCGCTGGGCACCAAACAGGGCGATTACGTGATCGCCTACAAACTGCCGGATTGATCAGTTTCACTGATTAGCTGCATGCAGTAACAGAAAAGGCGGTCCCGTGAGGTGACCGCCTTTTTTGTGGGCGCTGAAAAGCTTGAAGACGCTCAAAAGGGGACTCTCAAAAGGGGACTGATTTATTTACAACGTTTCACCGTAAATTAATCTGTCCCCTTTGACTCGAAGCACACATCCCTACTTCTCGATCACTTCCCCACGCTGAGGCGCTAGCCGGGCAATGAACCGGTTCTGCGTCGTGACCGGAATGTGCTGCTCGTTCATCGCATCGATGAGGTTCTCCACCAGCGCATTGAAATCACTGCGGCTGATTTTCATGCCCTTGTGCACTTCTTCCAGGGAGTCACCCGTGTACGTGCACGGCCCGCCTGCCTCGACGCAAAACCGCTCCACCAGTTTGTCGCGCACCCGGACGATGTCGACCTTGGCGAAGTATTTATAGATGCGGTCATCCTGGGCGATGTGCAGCAGCATGCCTTCGACGATTTTCTGGATGCCGGCGCGTTGGCCCAGGTCCTGATAAAGGCTGTCGTCCCTGGCCGGCTGTTGGGCGCACCCCACCAGCAGCGACAGACTGAGCCCGAGGATCAGCCACAAAAACCGCCTCATCAGAAACTCCCCTGCACGGAAAGGTACGTGCCGTTCTGGTTGTCCAGCGTGGCGATTTCACCGAGGTGCGCGTAGGCGAGCACCACGGAAACATGCTTGTTGGGAAACCAGCCGACAAAGAAATCCGCCCAGTCGCTTTCGCCGGCGAACGACAGGTTGTCGGGCTTCTCGCGATAGTCCATGCCCACCGCCCAGTGCGGGTTGAACAGGATGGCCGCGCCGCCCTCTTTCAGCACGCTGCGGGTATCGCGGCGGTCGCCGCCAAAGCCCATTAAACCGGTTTCGTTGGCGCGGCTATAACGCAAGCCGGCGTTGACCACTACGTTGTAGCCAAAGGCCGCGCCCATGAACAGGCGGCTCGCCGTGACGTAACCCTCGACGTCCGAATCCCGCTTGGCGCCCACCAGGCTGGGGATGAGGAAATCGTTCTGATGCTTGTATTCCAGCCCCGCCGAGACCTGCGGCAGTTGATCGTAGATCAGGTCGCCAAACAGGCGGACCTTCACGCCGAAGATATCCTGAGTGAGGTTGTCTTCCGGAAGATTGAGCTTGCTGACCAGCGATCCCAAGTCAAAGCGTTGATGGGCGTAGGAAATCTCGACGCGATTGCCATAGGAAGCCGCAGCACCGACCACATCAAGGGTGTAGTCCGGCAAATCGACGTGGGTCGCGAAAGCATTGCCGCCCCACTCGCCCTGCTCGTCATACCCGGCCAGCATGGCCCAGGGAATGATCCCGCCGCCTGCGCCGCCCTCAATGCTGCTGGCACCGCCGGTGGCGATCAGCCGCCCCTGTTCGGCTTCAGCCGCAGGCGCAACCCACGCTGCGCAGGCTCCTACCACGCTGGCCAGTACCACGGGGCTCAAACACGTCGAAAGATTTCGTGCCATAAATCTCTGTTCCATCAATGCATCGTCATGCGGGGTGGGAGCTGGGCCTGCGAGATCCAGGCTTCGAATGCGACCGCACTCAGCGGCCGGCTGATCAAGTAACCCTGCGCGGTGTCGCAGTGCCAGCGCTCCAGCAGACGCAGGCTATGTTCGTATTCGACGCCCTCGGCGACCACCTTCAGGCCCAGGTTGTGGCTCATCTCAATGGTCGAGCGCACGATGACGGCGTCTTCGCTGGTTTCATCCAGATCGCGCACAAATGACTGATCGATCTTCAATTCATGCACCGGCAGCCGTTTCAGGTGGGCCAGCGAGGAGTAACCGGTACCGAAATCATCCACCGACAGGCTGATGCCGAATTCGCGCAGGCGATTGAGCACCTTCAGCGACTGCTCCGGCTCGCGCATGATGGCGCTTTCGGTGATCTCGAAAATCAGCTGCTCGGCCGGCACGCGGTACCGTTTGAGCAGCGCCGAAACGCGGTCAGCCAGATCGTTGCCCAGCAGGTCGTCCGCCGAGATGTTCACCGAGACCTGCAGAATGAGACCGCGCTGCGCCCACTCGGCGAGCTGGCGCAGCGCGTCTTCGATGACCCAGTTGGTGAGGATCTGAATGCTGCCGGTGCGCTCCGCCAGCAGGATGAACTCGGCGGGCGATACCGAGCCGAATTGCGGGTGCTGCCAGCGCAGCAAGGCCTCGGCCTGAGTGACCCGGCCGTTGCGAATGTCCAGTTTCGGCTGGTAATGCAGTGAAAGCTCGCCGTTGCGGGCGGCCTGGCGCAAGTCGCGGATCAGACTGATCTGGCGCAGGTGAGCCACATCACGACCGTCCACATAGACTTGCAGACGCCCCGGCAACTGCGCCGCGTCCTGCCGCGCAATGGACGCACGCCTGAGCAGCTCGGTCGCCGAATCGCCATTGGCCGGATAGGCCGCGATGCCGATGCAGGCATCCATCGCGATGTCCTGCTCGCCGATGCGCTGGGGCTTGACCAGTAAACGCTGCAGCCGGTCAGCCACCGCGACGGCGCTGTCGGTCTCGGCATTTTGCACCAACAGTAGAAATTCGTTGTCGGAGAGCCGCGCCACCGTATCGCCGGGACGCAGCGGCTCCTGCAGCTGCCCGCTGATAATCCTCAGCAGTTGCTCAACCCCCTCCAGACCGACGTTGGTGCTGATCGCGCGGAAGTTATCGATGCCCAGATAAAGCAGCGCCACTGGCCGTTGAGCAACGACCGCGCTGCCGAGGCGCTCCATGACCAGCGCGCGGTTGGGCAGCCCGGTCAGTGGATCATGCAGGGCATTGTGCGCCAGCTGCAGCTCACGCTCGGCGATCCCGCTCTGCATTGAATTGATGGCGCTGGCGAGCAGGCCTAATTCATCTCGGCGATCCAGCGCCACCGGCGTGGCGTAATCACCGGCGCCGATGCGCCGAGCGGCTTGAGCCAGGGCGCTGACCGGCCGCGACAGGCTGCGCGCCAGTAACAGCGCGCCGATCAGCGAACACGCCAACGCCACGAAAGTGATCCAGAACAGCGTCTTATCCAGCGGCGCGAATGCCTGCATGGCTTGATCCAGCGGGCTCTGCAGCAGAGCCACGACCTCGTTGTCGCTGTCGCTCCCCAACCGCAGGGTTTTGCTCAGAAAACTCTGGCTGTGGTGCTCGGTCATCTGCATCTCGTTGCTGGGCGGATTCATCATCACGCTGCGCAGGCTGTCGAACAGCGTCTCCGGCTGCGTACTGATCATCTGACCCGGTTGCTTTTGCACGATCGATAGAAACGACACCTGCAAACCGCTCAACGAGCGCAGTTCCTGCGCCAGATCACCGTCCATGCTGAAACCCATCACCACGCGGGCGATCGGCAGCGGTGCGAGCACGGTGCTTTCCACCAGCAAGTGCGGCTGGCCCTGCAACGGCACGATCAACATCGATTGATTCTTGCCCTTGAGCTCACGCAACGCCTGGATGTAGGGGAACGGCGAACCTTCGGGGATCTGCGCGACGGTGCTGGCCATGACCGTGCCGTCCATGCCCAGCAGGAACATGTCATTGGCGTTGATTCGGGCGCCGTGGTTGAGCAGCACCGAACGAATGGTTGCCGAGTCCGCAGATGCCACGGCATCACGGAAACCGAAGTCGGTGGACAACAACTGCACGGCGTCGCGCAGCCGCTTGCCGCGCATTTCCAGCAAGCCTTCAAACACGCGGGTGCCGACTTCGAGCTGCGCCTGGGCCTGTTTGCGCACAGCGTCCTGGGTGGCGGCTTTCACCGCAATAAACACGGCGAAGACCACGATCAGCAGCAGCATGATCAACACGCCGGCAATCCGCGCCTGAAAGCTGATGCGCACCTTCATTCGTGGGCCGCTTTATGGAAGGCATCGCCGAACGCACTGGACGGCGGCGCGGCGGGGGTGTTCTCGGCGTTGGGCTGTACGGCGATGCTGAACCGCTGCTTGAGGCCACCGGCCGGAATGTCGATGTCGCCGCCGGACACCGGCAGCATGTCGGGGGCCTGCGGGTGCCAGAGGGTGACGGTGTAGTGACCGGCGGGCACTTGCTCCAGAGTCAGCGCACCTTTGTCGTTGCTCACGCCAAACCAGCCATCGTCGCTGACGTACACATAACCAAGCATGTTGTCGTGCACGTTGCAGCCGAGCACCACCACGCCCGGCTTGTCGAACAGCACGGGGGCCGACGGCGTGCCGCCATACAACCGCAGTTCGAAACGCTTGGGCGTCGAGAACGAATACACCTGATGGCGGATTTGATCGCTGTTGGGAAAACTGATTTGGGTGCCGGTGCGCACCGCCAGCACGTGGGGGGCAAATTGCACATCGCGCTGGTCCATGTCGGCTTTCAGCGACCCGGCAGGCGGCGAAGTAGCACCGCGCAGGGTGAGCACCGCGTCGGCAAGCGGCTTGCCCTGGCCATCGACGAACTCGACGGTCAGGCTGGCCGCATGGGCGAAGGTGCCATACAGAGCGGTTACAACCAGAAACAACGAAGTAAAAACACGGCGCATGACAGATGTTCCAGACAGCGAGGCCCGCAAAAGAGCCTACTTGGCGATGATTTCCAGCGTAGCCCACGGATCGGAGGTCGGCGATATCAGACGGACTTCCGGCAAAGCACATGGCCATCACCTATTGGAGGCCACGGCCTGGCGCAACGCCACATATGCTTTTAAATCGACCTGCTTAGTCATTGCTATCGACCGGCGCTATTGAAACCTGAGGCCTTGTGCCCCATCTAAGGCTCATCTCCATTTATGCAGGTGCCCCATGAGCGACCAGCAGTCCGACGCCAACCAGCCGCACCCCGACGACGATCATGAGCACGAAATCCTCGGCTCCGACAACAAGCGCCTCGCCCTGCCCGGTCAGAACCTGCCGGATCAGGTGTACATCATCCCGATCCACAACCGTCCGTTCTTCCCCGCGCAAGTGCTGCCGGTCATCGTCAATGAAGAGCCCTGGGCCGAAACGCTGGAGCTGGTCAGCAAGTCTGATCACCACTCGCTGGCGCTGTTTTTCATGGACACCCCGCCCGACGACCCCCGTCATTTCGACACCAAGGCGTTGCCGGAGTACGGCACGCTGGTCAAGGTGCACCACGCCAGCCGTGAAAACGGCAAGCTGCAGTTCGTCGCCCAGGGCCTGAGCCGCGTGCGCATCAAGACCTGGCTCAAGCACCATCGCCCGCCGTTTCTGGTGGAAGTCGAATACCCGCACCAGCCCAACGAGCCGACCGACGAGGTCAAGGCCTACGGCATGGCGCTGATCAACGCGATCAAGGAGCTGCTGCCGCTCAACCCGCTGTACAGCGAAGAATTGAAGAACTACCTCAATCGCTTCAGCCCCAACGATCCTTCCCCGCTGACCGACTTCGCTGCGGCCCTGACCTCCGCCACGGGCGTCGAACTGCAGCAGGTGCTCGATTGCGTGCCCGTGCTCAAGCGCATGGAAAAAGTCCTGCCGATGCTGCGCAAGGAAGTCGAAGTCGCGCGTCTGCAGAAAGAAATCTCTGCGGAAGTGAACCGTAAGATCGGCGAGCACCAGCGTGAGTTCTTCCTCAAGGAACAGCTGAAGGTCATCCAGCAGGAGCTGGGCTTAACCAAGGACGACCGCAGCGCTGACATCGAACAGTTCGAAGAGCGTCTGGTCGGCAAGACCCTGCCGCCCCAGGCGCGCAAGCGCATCGACGAAGAGATCAACAAGCTGTCGGTGCTGGAAACCGGTTCGCCGGAATACGCCGTCACCCGCAACTACCTGGACTGGGCAAGTTCGGTGCCGTGGGGCGTGTTCGGCGACGACAAGCTCGACCTGAAACACGCGCGCAAGGTGCTCGATCAGCACCACGCCGGCCTTGATGACATCAAGAGCCGCATTCTCGAATTCCTCGCCGTCGGCGCCTACAAAGGCGAAATCTCCGGCTCCATCGTGCTGCTGGTCGGCCCGCCGGGCGTGGGTAAAACCAGCGTCGGCAAGTCGATTGCGGAATCCCTGGGCCGGCCTTTCTACCGTTTCAGCGTCGGCGGCATGCGCGACGAGGCCGAGATCAAGGGTCACCGTCGCACCTACATCGGCGCCCAGCCGGGCAAGCTGGTGCAGGCGCTGAAAGACGTGGAAGTGATGAACCCGGTCATCATGCTCGACGAGATCGACAAGATGGGCCAGAGCTTCCAGGGCGACCCGGCCTCGGCGCTGCTGGAAACACTGGACCCGGAGCAGAACGTCGAATTCCTCGACCACTACCTCGACCTGCGTCTGGACCTGTCGAAGGTGCTGTTCATCTGCACCGCGAACACCCTGGACTCAATCCCCGGCCCGCTGCTGGACCGGATGGAAGTGATTCGCCTATCCGGCTATATCACCGAAGAAAAGCTCGCCATCGCCAAGCGCCATCTGTGGCCCAAGCAACTGGCCAAGGCCGGCGTGTCGAAAAACAGCCTGATGATCAGCGACAGTGCGTTGCGCGCGGTGATTGAAGGGTATGCGCGGGAAGCCGGCGTGCGGCAGCTGGAAAAACAGCTCGGCAAACTGGTGCGCAAGGCTGTGGTCAAGCTGCTGGACAACCCGGACACCGTGGTCAAGATCGGCCCGAAAGAGCTGGAAGCCTCGCTGGGCATGGCGGTGTTCCGCAATGAGCAAGTGTTGTCGGGCACCGGCGTGATTACCGGCCTGGCCTGGACCAGCATGGGTGGCGCGACGCTGCCGATCGAAGCGACCCGCATCCATACGCTCAACCGCGGCTTCAAGCTCACCGGCCAGTTGGGCGATGTGATGAAGGAATCTGCTGAAATCGCCTACAGCTACGTCAGCTCCAATCTCGCGAAGTTTGGCGGCGACAAAAGCTTCTTCGACGAAGCCTTTGTTCACTTGCACGTGCCTGAAGGTGCAACGCCGAAAGACGGGCCAAGTGCCGGTGTGACCATGGCCAGTGCGCTGCTGTCGCTGGCGCGTAACCAGGCGCCGAAAAAAGGCGTGGCCATGACCGGCGAACTGACCCTGACCGGTCATGTACTGCCGATTGGCGGCGTGCGGGAGAAAGTCATTGCGGCGCGTCGGCAGAAGATCTATGAGCTGATCCTGCCGGAGGCCAACCGCGGCAACTTCGAAGAACTGCCGGATTACCTGAAAGAAGGCATCACCGCGCACTTCGCCAAACGTTTTGCGGATGTGGCGAAGATATTGTTTTAAGCACTGACCTCGCCTCAACGTGTGGGGGCGCCACCCTGGCCGCCCTCACACGTCTTGTGTGGCCCACCTGATTAGCATCTCTCCCGTCTTCGGTTATTCTCCCTCCACGTTGTTTATGACCGGAGCCTTCATGACCCCTGCCCGCCTGCTCGTCCCGCTCAGCCTCAGCCTGCTCGCCGCCTGCGCCCAGGCGCCAAAACAGATCGTTTCGCTGGACGATCAGCAAGACTGTCCCCTTTCTCTTAAAACCGGCCAGACTCTCATGCTGATGCTGCCGAGCAACCCCACTACGGGTTATCGCTGGCTGGTGCAGAACCCCGCGCCGTCGATACTCGGCAGTCTCGGGCCCGAGGTGTTCAACGCCTCAAAGGACGTCGGTCTGGTCGGTGAAGGCGGTCAGTCGGTGTGGCGCTACCGAGCGGCCAGCCCGGGCACGGGCCACCTCATAATGGTCTATCGACAGCCCTGGGCACCGGAAGTGGCGCCGGCGCGCACCTTCGATTGCGTCATCACGGTGAACTGATCGCCCGCCCATTCCAAGGCCACCCGCCCCCGCAGGAACGTCCTTGCCGGCGAAGGGCTGATCGCCAAAGGGGACTGATTTATTTACACGCTTCTCCGTAAATCAATCTGCCCCCTTCCATGCAAGCCGCCAAGTACTGGCGTAAGCCCCCGTCACTCGGCCAGTAATTGCGCAGCGTCGAAGCCCATGCGCAAGTTGCCCCAATGACGGCCTTCGAAGAAGAACGGCACGTCGATCTCGGTCATGATTTCGCCAGTGTCGCGCAAGTAGGTTTGCAGCAGGAAGCGCTGTTGGTTAGCGGCTGCGCGCAGGCCGATGGGGTCAGCGAACATGCGCTTGTTCCGGCACACCGGTAGGTCGATAGCTCGGTCGCCCGTAGGTTTTTTCGACACCCAGCTGTTGTTCACCGGACAGTAACCCTTGCTGTCGACGATGAAGGTGACCTTACCGCCCCGCGTGCCTTTGGTGAGCGCGTCGCACTCCTCCTGACAGATCTGCGCGAAGCGTTCGGTGTAGCTGGTCGTGTATTGCTTGGGATCAGTCCCGGGAATCAATTTGTAGTTCTGATCGAACAGGTTGACGCCCTCACGTTGCAGCGCGGCCAGGCGCACCTGGAGCCGGTCGCGGCAATGACTGGCGCGGGTAATGCCAGCGTCCAGCGCGCCATGCCCGAGAACAAACCGGCCCAGCAGCGCCTGAACCTTTTCCGCCACGCCCGACAGATCACGAGTGGCCGTGGCCGAATGCTGCATGCGCTGGTCGATGGACTGGCTGTCCGCATGAATCTGCGTGACACGGTCGTTGATGCCGGTGTTGCTGTCGGCGAACTGCTGGATGTGCGAGGCGATGTCCTCCAGCTTGGTGTGGGTGGACTCGAAGTCGCCGATCATGCTCTCGAAATGCCCAGAGGCGCGCTCGACCACTTTCTGGGTCTCCCGGGCGCTGTGGCTGATCTGGGTGGTTTGCTCGTGGGTCGAGCTCACTTCCAGCAACATGGCGTCGATGTTCTGAGAAATGTCCTCGGTGGCGCGGCTGACGTTCTGCGCCAAGGTCCGGACTTCGTCGGCAACCACCGCGAAACCACGCCCGCTCTCCCCTGCACGCGCCGCCTCGATCGCCGCGTTGAGGGCCAGAAGGTTGGTCTGGGAGGAGATCTGTTGAATCAATCCGACGATGGATTTGATGCTCGACGAACGCTGGTTCAGCGCCGAAACCAGGGTGCCGAACTCATTCAGGCTGGTGGAAATCTCACTGATGTTGCCGGTCACTTCCAGCAGTTCAGTGTAGGAGTCGCGGGCCATGCTGAGGTTCTGCGCGGTGGTCCCGGAAATGCCCTGAGTCTGCCGGGACACCTCGGCAATCCGACCCACTGCGTCGTTGCTCTGCTCCATGACTTCCTTGGCGAAGCGCGCCTGATGGGTCGCGCTGTCACTGGAATCGCTGATGTTTTTCAGCGAGCGCGCGGACTCCACGGCAATGTGCACGGTCAACGCCTGAACGCTGCTGATGATCTCCCGCTGTTTGGCCAGAAACCGGTTGCAGGTACTCGCCAGCACGCGAATCTCATCGTGGGTCAACAGCGGCAAGTCCTTGGACAGGTCGCCCTCGCCATTGGCAATGCCTTCCAGCGCCAGGGTCATCTGGGTCACCGGCCGCACGATCAAGTGCCGGAAATACCAGACCATGAAGCTGACCAGACACAGGGTAAACAGCGTGCTGCCCAGAATGGCGTTGCTCAGCACATCGAGTTTGCCCTCGATCATGCCTAGCGTCTCCGCCGGCAACTGCGCGCTGCGCAACTGCAGAAGAATGTCCGCGCGCAGGCTCACGGCTACCCAGTACACCACGGCGCTCACCACCACCACCAGAAAAAGGCTCGACAGCTTCTTGGTCAAAGAATTGAAAAACTGCCTTTCGATGGACTCGTACAACGCCTTGAACGCATGCATGCCACGGTTCCCTGTGCCAGTAATGAAATGGGTTGCGAATTAAGGTGTTTCGACTGCTCGGGGGAAAGCTTTAATGCTGCGGGGTGGAGGCATCCGATCATGGCCAGCATTGCAGCAAACACCAACGCAAGGAATAAATGACATTGATTCTCAATTGTAACTTACCGATAATTGAGAACCATCATCATTTGTTACATTCGCTGGAGCATTACCCGCCATGCGTCACTCGATCCCCTTTTGCCCAAAGGCCCTTTCGTTAATCGCCCTGAGCGTGCTCAACACAGCGAATGCCGAAGAGACAGCGCTTAGCCTGCCGGCCACTGACGTGACGTCAACCGCCACCTACGGCGACACCGGCAACCCGCAGGGCTACCAGGGCAAACCCAGCAGCACCACCACCCGGCTGGACCTGACTAACCAGGAAACGCCCCAGGGTGTGACCAACATCAAACGCGAGCAAATGGATGACTTCAAGCTCAACAGCATTCGCGACGTATTAACCAGCACCCCCGGCGTCAACGTGCAGAAAGTCGAAACAGACCGCACCTACTTCACCGCGCGCGGTTTCGACATCAACAACTTCCAGTACGACGGCACGGCGATGCCGATGACCAATGGTTTGCTGGTGGGCGATATTGACCTGGCGCCCTACGAACAGGTCGATATCGTTCACGGCGCCAACGGATTGATGTCCGGGGCCGGCAACCCCTCGGCCACGGTCAACTTCATCCGCAAACGCCCGACCTACGATCCCCAGGCAAAGATCGACGTGACCGCCGGTTCCTGGGACAAACGCCGGGTGGACATCGACGTCTCCGGCCCCCTGACCGACTCGGGCAACGTGCGGGGACGGGTCATCTACGCCAACGAAAACGGCAACTCATACCTTGATCGTTACTCCCGCGAGAAGAACATCTTCAGCGGTCTGCTGGCATTCGACCTGAGCGACAGCGACACGCTGACCTTTGGTTACGAGGACCAGAAAACCAATGCCAATGGCTCAAGCTGGGGCGCACTGCCGTTGGTCGATGGCAATGGCAACGCCATTCATTACAGCAGCACCCATTCCAATATTTCCCAGCCGTGGGTGCATTGGGATGTTCACACGCAACGTGCGTTTGCCGAGTGGGAGCATACCTTCGCCAACGACTGGAAGTCGAAGCTGACCGTCGCCGGCGCCGAGCACCGCGAAGACACCGAGATGTTCTACATGTACGGCGACAGCACCTCACCCACCGGTTACACCGGGCTGGGCTCCAAGTACAAAGACAAGAACCTCGAACTCAGTGGCGATTACTCCCTGAGCGGCCCCTTCATGCTGGGCGGTCGGGAACATCAACTCACGCTGGGGGCGAACGCTGCACGCCAGCGCAACCGCGAATCCTCGCAGTACGGTGACGTCCTCAACTACTCGCCTGTGACCCTTGAAGATGCGCTGCATGGCTACCTTCCGCAGCCGAATTACGTCGCGGCGTTACCCGCTGCGACCTCGAACTACACCGATCGCCAGAAGAGCGTTTACGCCGGCGCGCGTTTCAGCCTGACCGACGATCTGCATCTGATCACCGGCGCCCGCATGCTCAGCGCGGACAGCAATGGCGAAAACTACGGCTCGGCGCGCGAGGTACGCATTCACGGCAAAGTCACGCCGTATGCCGGTATCGTCTACGACCTGACCCCCGAATACGCGCTGTACGCCAGTTATACCGAAGTCTTCAATCCGCAGTACTACCTCGACGGCCAAGGCCGGGTGCTCGATCCGCTTGAAGGCAAAAGCTATGAAGCGGGCATCAAAGGTCAGTTGCTGGACAAGAAACTCAACGTCAGCGCTGCGGTGTTCCATGCCAAGCAGGACAACGTGCCGGGCAGTTCGACCTATGACGCCAACCTGGGCGGCTATGTGTACGAGGCGATGTCCTACGACAGCAGCGGCGTGGAGCTGGAAGCGTCAGGCGAAGTTGCACCAGGCCTGCAAGTCAACGGCGGGTACACCTACGTCTATATCACCGACGACAACGACAGTCGTGCGCGTAAATTCATCCCGCGCCACGCCCTGACGTCGTCGATGACCTACCAGTTGCCGATGGCACCGAAGGTCAAGGTCGGCGGCAGCCTGAGCTGGCAGAGCAAGACTCAGAACGACGACTCGCCGGCCGCTCGCCAGGACGCCTACGCGCTCATCGGCCTGATGACCCGCTACGACATCGATCAGCACTGGAGCACCCAGCTCAACCTCAACAACCTGACCAACGAGAAATACCAACAGAGCCTGCGCTACAACCAGAGCAACTTCGGGGATCCACGCAACTTCACCGCGTCGGTGAGCTGGAAGTACTGATTACATGGCTTGAGTCCTGGCCGCGTGCGGGCAACCGGGCGCGGCTTTTTTATGGGCGGACCCGACGTGAGCACACGAGCGATGAGATGAGGTTCCAGCCGAGGGGCGGAACTGGCTAAAATGCCGCACTTTTCGCCTTGTACCCCGGAATCGCTGTGAGCCCAGAACCCGACCGCCTATTCGCCCAGCCGCTGCCCCAGGTACCCGACTTCGCCTTCAACGAAGACGTCGTGCGGGTGTTCCCGGACATGATCAAGCGCTCGGTGCCGGGCTACCCGACCATCGTCGAAAACCTCGGCGTGCTTGCAGCGCAATTCGCCCAGCCCCACAGCGTGCTCTATGACCTGGGCAGTTCACTGGGCGCCGTCACTCAGGCATTGCGTCGACATGTGCGCACTGAAGATTGTCGGGTGATTGCCATCGACAACTCGTCGGCCATGGTTGAGCGCTGCCGCGAATACCTCAACGCCCAGGACTCGATGTACCAGGAACTGCTGCCGGTGGAGGTGATCGACGGCGATATCTTGAATCTCGAGTTTCAGCCCGCCTCGGTGGTCGCGCTGAACTTCACCCTGCAATTCATCGCGCCGGAACAACGCCTCGCGCTGCTGACGCGTATCCGCCAGTCGCTGCTGCCCGGCGGCGCGCTGATCGTGTCGGAGAAGCTGCGCTTTGATGACACCGAAGAGCACGCGCTGCTCACCGATCTGCACGTCGCCTTCAAGCGTGCCAACGGTTACAGCGAACTGGAGATCGCGCAGAAACGCAGCGCCATCGAAAACGTGATGAAGCCCGACAGCCTTGAGCAACACCGCGAACGCTTGCTCGCTGCTGGTTTCAGCAAAGTCGTGCCCTGGTTCCAGTGCCTTAATTTCGCCTCGTTGATTGCCCTGCCATGATTGATCTCGCTCCTCTCGTTCGCCGTCTGGCGGGCACGCCACTGTATGCCTGGGCCCAAAGCCTGCAGGCGCAACTCGACACGAAGATGGAAAAGGGTCACGGCGACCTGGAACGCTGGCAAGGCGCGCTGAATGCCTTGCCTGACCTGACGCCAACCCGCATCGAGCTCAAGGACGATTTCATCCTCGACGCCGACTGCGATGACGCCACCCGCGAGCAGACCCGCGCTGCGCTGATGGGCCTGTCACCATGGCGCAAAGGCCCTTTTGATGTGTTCGGCGTGCACGTCGACACCGAATGGCGCTCGGACTGGAAATGGTCGCGGGTCTCGCCGCACCTTGATCTGAAAGGCAAGCGCGTTCTGGATGTGGGCTGCGGCAACGGCTATTACCAGTGGCGCATGCTGGGCGCTGGCGCCGACAGCGTGATTGGCGTCGATCCCAACTGGCTGTTCTTCTGCCAGTTCCAGGCCATGCAGCGCTACCTGCCGGGCCTGCCGGCCTGGCACCTGCCGTTCACCCTGGAAGATCTGCCGGCGCGGCTCGAAGGTTTCGACACGGTGTTTTCCATGGGCGTGCTCTACCACCGCAAATCGCCCATCGATCATCTCCTGGCGCTGAAGGACTGCCTGGTCAAAGGCGGCGAGCTGGTGCTGGAAACCATGGTGGTGAAAGGCGACGCGAATCAGGTGCTGGTGCCGGAAGACCGCTACTCGCAGATGCGCAACGTGTGGTTTCTGCCGTCAGTGCCCGCGCTGGAACTGTGGCTGCGCCGCGCGGGCTTTGTGGATGTGCGCTGCGTTGACGTCAGCACCACCACGGTGGAAGAACAACGCGGCACCGACTGGATGCGCTTTCAGTCGCTGAGCGACTTCCTCGATCCGGCGGATCACAGCAAAACCGTGGAAGGACTGCCGGCGCCGCGGCGTGCCGTGATTGTGGGCCGCAAGCCGTAGCCCGACAAAAGCGCTATTGCGCGCGCTCATTGAGCATGACAACACCGCAGATGTCAGTGCGGACAAATCACCCGTGGGAGCGACCGGGGTGGCGCTCCACCTTGCTCGCGAAGGCATTCTGTCTGCCGACATAGTGAGTGAGAGTGCCGGCCTCTTCGCGAGCAAGCTCGACTCCCAGAGGATTTCCGTTTCCTGCACGTAAACGGAGCGTCAGACGATGAAGTCCCCGTGGGAGCGAGCTTGCTCGCGAAGGCGATCGTGGTCACTCCCTCAGATCACTGGCTGTGAGAAGAACCCGCCGCCGCCAGAATCAACGCCTTCATCTCCGACACCGCTGACTTGAAACCGACAAACAGCGCATGGGCCACCAGCGCGTGGCCGATGTTCAGCTCGTTGATGCCCTTGATCGCCGCGACGGCTTCGACGTTGTGATAGTGCAAGCCATGGCCGGCGTTGACGATCAGACCCTGCGCCACACCGAAGGCGACGCCATCGGCAATGCGCTGGAGTTCTTCGGCCACAGCCGCCGGGGTTTCGGCATCGGCATAACGGCCTGTGTGCAGTTCGATGGCCGGCGCGCCAACCCGGGCCGACGCTGCGATCTGGCGCTCATCGGCGTCGATGAACAACGAGACTTCGCTGCCGATGGCCGACAACCGCTCCACCGCCGCCTTGATGCGCGCTTCCTGACCGGCGACATCCAGCCCGCCCTCGGTGGTCAGTTCCTGACGGGTCTCCGGCACCAGGCAGATATGCGCCGGCCGAATGCGCTCGGCGAACGCCATCATCGCTTCGGTGACGCCCATCTCGAAATTCATGCGCGTTTGCAGCACGTCTTTCAGCAGCAACACATCGCGCTCCTGAATGTGCCGACGGTCCTCACGCAAATGAACGGTGATGCCGTCGGCGCCTGCTTCCTCAGCATCCAGCGCTGCCTTGACCGGATCGGGATAGCGCGTCCCCCGGGCCTGGCGCAGGGTAGCAACGTGGTCGATGTTCACGCCGAGCAGAATGCGGGTGCTGTGGGTCACGGAGTTCTCCTGATTACTGAAGCGGTGCCAGCCAGTAGCGGCTGATTGCGCAAGCGAGGGAAGATTTTCTAGGTTTGCGCCGCAGGACGCTAGAGTTTGCGAAACAATTCACGGCTGACCAACGGGCGCCCGCCCAGATGCACGGCCAGGGCCTGGCGCATCAGACGCTTGGCCGCGGACAGCGCGCCCGGCGAACTCCAGTCCGCTTCAGACATTGCCTGCAATTCGGCGCCCTGAAACAATCCCGGCTGAAACAGATAAACCCGCTCAAGGCCAGCATCCACCTGAAGCCGGTACATGCCGTCGCTGGCCAGTGGATCGCCGTTGACGTCCGCGTCCAGCGCAAAACCGTAACCGAGATCGTCCAGCAGCCGCCATTCGAACGAGCGCAGCAACGGTTCCAGCGCGCGCCCCTCGGCCAACGCCACAAGCGTCGCGGCGTAATGTTCGAACACGCCCGGGTGCGGGTCTTCGGCGGGCAGCAGGCGAATCAGCAGCTCATTAAGATAAAGACCGCTGAACAGCGCTTCGCCTTCCAGCCACGTGGCGACGCCGGCGCCTTCCATCCGCCCCACGTTCTTCAACTCGCCCCGCCCGCGAAACTCGACTTCCAGCGGCACGAAAGGCCGCGCCATCGTGCCCGCCTTCCCCCGGGCGCTGCGCAACACCGCGCGCAGGCGACCCTGCGGGGTAATGAAATCGACCAGCGCGCTGTTTTCGCGGTACGCACGGCTGTGCAACACATACGCGAGCTGACCGACGGGTGGGTTCTGTGACATGGCTATCTCGATGAAAGAACGCGGCCGAACGGGCAATCTTAAACGACTGTGGGAGTGAGGTTACTCACGAAAACCCGGCTCCATCCGCTGGATAGTCAGCGGCTGAAATACCAGCTTCGTGAGCAAGCTCACTCCCACAAGGTTGCATTTGCTGCGCGGCAGCGTGGGATTTCCCCACAGAGCAGCGGTGTCGATCGGCGTCTTACAAGTCGCCGTAACCCAGCGAACGCAACGCGCGTTCGTCATCGGACCAGCCGCCTTTGACCTTGACCCACAGATTGAGCATGACCTTGGAGTCGAACAGCACTTCCATGTCACGGCGCGCATCCGAGCCGATGCGCTTGATGCGCTCGCCCTTGTCGCCAATGATGATTTTCTTCTGCCCGTCGCGCTCGACCAGAATCAGCGCGTGGATATGCAGCGTCTTGCCCTGCTGCTTGAATTGTTCGATCTCGACAGTGATCTGATACGGCAGCTCGGCGCCGAGCTGACGCATGATCTTCTCGCGCACCAGTTCCGCGGCAAGAAAACGGCTGCTGCGGTCGGTGATCTGATCTTCCGGGAAGAAATGCTCATTCTGCGGCAGATGATCGGCGATGACCTTTTCCAGCGCTTCCAGGTTGTGCCCCTGCTGCGCCGAGATCGGGATGATCTGGGCGTTCGGCAGTTGCTCCTGCAGCCAGGACAAATGCGGCATCAGCGCGCTTTTGTCTTCGATGCGATCGGTCTTGTTCAGGGCAACGATCAACGGGCCGGTCACGTACTGCACGCGCTCGAGGACCATCTGGTCTTCTTCGGTCCACTTGGTGCGGTCGACCACGAAGATCACCACGTCGACGTCTTTCAACGCTGCCGAAGCGGTCTTGTTCATGTAACGGTTAAGCGCTTTGTCGCTGTTTTTGTGCATGCCGGGCGTATCGACGTAAACCGCCTGTACCGCGCCTTCAGTCTTGATCCCGAGCATGTTGTGCCGGGTCGTCTGCGGCTTCCGCGAAGTGATCGCCAGTTTCTGGCCGAGGATGTGGTTCAGCAGCGTCGACTTGCCCACGTTTGGCCGGCCAACAATGGCAACATAGCCACAGCGTGTTGCAGGTGAATCAGTCATTGCCATTCTCCACACCCAGGGCGATAAGGGCTGCGGCCGCTGCTACCTGTTCGGCAATGCGACGGCTGACACCTTGTCCCCGGCTTTTTTCATTCAATAAAGAGATCTCGCATTCGACGAAGAAGATTCGGCAATGCGGTTCGCCCTGAATATCCACCACTTCATAGCGCGGCAGGTCACAGGCGCGTGACTGGAGGAATTCCTGCAGCCGTGTTTTCGGGTCTTTGTTGGTGTCGACCAGCGTCAGGGTTTCGAACTCGCTGGCCAGCCAGGCCAGCACGCGATCCCTTGCCATGTCCATGCCGGCGTCGAGGTAGATCGCACCGATCAGGGCCTCGAGCGCGTCGGCCAGAATCGACTCACGGCGAAAGCCGCCGCTCTTCAGCTCACCCGAGCCCAGGCGCAGGTATTCGCCCAGATCGAAACCACGGGCCAGCAGCGCAAGGGTCTCGCCTTTCACCAGACGGGCACGCAGGCGGGACAGCTGACCTTCACGCGCTTGGGGGAAACGCTCGAACAGCGCTTCGCCGGCGACGAAGTTGAGAATGGCATCACCGAGGAATTCCAGACGCTCGTTGTTGCGTCCGGCAAAGCTGCGGTGGGTCAGGGCCAGGATCATCAGTTCCTGATCCTTGAAGGTATAGCCGAGCTGACGCTCCAGGCGACTTAATGAAACGCTCACGGTTTACCCACGCTGAATTCGTGGTCGAACTTGACCACCAGATCGATGTTCTGGATCAGTGGTTCACGTTTTTCATACTTCAAATGGGCGAGGAACCTGTTGTTCTCCGTCGTCACAGTTAACGCCTTGTTCAAATCCAAATCCCGAATGTTATTAACCAGCATGCCTTTGGCCACGTAGGCGTTAAGGTCACCGGCGTTGGTGATGTCTGCCGTGCGATCAGTGCCGGCACTTTCGATGATTTTCTTCATCGACAGGTAGTCCATGTAGTGCGGCACGATCTTGGCGGCAGCACTTCCGACAAAAGCCAGAATCGCCAGCAACACCAGCCAGCCGATGAACGACAGGCCTTTTTGCGGACCGGCAGACGTCATGGTTGCTTTCAAGAGTAGCCCTTCCCTGTCACCTGCGAGATCGGCCACGCAACATGGCCCTGAATGACATACGGCGCTGCCAGTGGCAGCGCCGCATCGATTACTTGATCAGACCGACTCGCGAGAAGTTCGGAAAGTGGCTGAGCTTGGGTTCAGGCCAGCTCATCCAGACCGCGAAGGCCTTGCCGACGATGTTCTTGTCGGGGACCATGCCCAGCTCGTCCTTGGGAATATTGGGGTCATCCCAGTAACGGCTGTCGTTCGAGTTGTCGCGGTTGTCGCCCATCATGAAGTAATGCGCGGCCGGAACGGTCCATTCATGGTCAGGCGGCGCGCGATAGCGGCTCATTTCCTGACGGATCTGGTGTTCCACCTCGCCCAGCTTCTCGTTGTAAAGCTCTGCGCTGCCCAGCGTGCCCGGCTCCGAACCAATCAGCTGCTTGGCCACCAACTGACCGTTGATGAACAACTGCTTGTCGTTGGTGTAGCGAATCACATCCCCCGGCAAGCCGACGACGCGCTTGATGTAGTTGACGTTGGGGTCGCTTGGGTAGCGGAACACCATCACGTCCCCACGTTGCGGGTCTCCGACCGGGATGACCTTGAGGTCGATCACCGGCAGGCGGATGCCGTACGAGAACTTGTTGACCAGGATGAAATCGCCCACGTCCAGCGTTGGCTTCATCGAGCCCGACGGGATCTGGAACGGCTCGACCAGAAACGAGCGCAGCACCAGAACGATGAACAACACCGGAAAGAACGACTTGCCGTATTCGACCAGAAACGGCTCCTTGTTCAACCGCTCGACGACCGCGACATCAGGCTGGCTCACGCTGCCCTGATAGTTCGCAATCGCGTTGCGGCGACGCGGCGCCAATATGACCAGATCGAACAGGGCCAGCAAACCGCAGACAAACACGGCAACGACCAGCAACAGCGGGAAATTTAGTGACATAGGGCCTGACTATTCCAACCTGAGCACTGCAAGGAAGGCTTCTTGTGGAATTTCCACGTTGCCGACCTGCTTCATGCGTTTCTTACCGGCCTTCTGCTTCTCGAGCAGCTTGCGCTTGCGGCTGACGTCGCCGCCGTAACATTTGGCCAGTACGTTCTTTCTGAGCGCCTTGACGGTTGTACGCGCGATAATCTGGCCACCAATGGCAGCCTGGATTGCCACGTCGAACATCTGACGAGGAATCAGTTCTTTCATCTTTTCAGTCAACGCGCGGCCTTTGTAGGCTGCGTTGTCACGGTGCACGATCAGCGCCAGAGCGTCGACCTTGTCACCGTTGATCATCACGTCCAGGCGAACCAGATTGGCCGACTGATAACGATCAAAATGGTAGTCCAGCGAGGCATAGCCACGGCTGGTCGACTTCAGACGGTCGAAGAAGTCCAGAACCACTTCGTTCATCGGCAAATCGTAGGTCACTTGCACCTGCGTACCGAGGAACAGCATGTCGTGCTGAATGCCACGCTTCTCGATACACAGCGTAATGACGTTGCCCAGGTGCTCTTGAGGCACAAGAATGTTCGCCCGCACGATCGGCTCGCGCATGTCCTCGATCGTGGACAGGTCTGGCAATTTCGACGGGTTGTCGACGTAAATGGTTTCACCGGTCTTCAACAGCAGCTCGAAGATTACCGTCGGTGCGGTGGTGATCAGGTCCAGGTCGTACTCGCGCTCGAGGCGCTCCTGGATGATCTCCATGTGCAGCATGCCGAGGAAGCCGCAGCGGAAGCCGAAGCCCAGCGCGTCGGAGCTTTCCGGCAGATATTGCAGGGACGAGTCATTGAGCGTCAGCTTTTGCAGCGCGTCGCGGAAATCCTCGAAGTCATCGGAGCTGACCGGGAACAGACCGGCGTAGACCTGCGGCTGAATGCGCTTGAAGCCGGGCAGCACCGGAACGTCCGGCGTAGTGCTCAGGGTCAGGGTGTCGCCCACCGGCGCGCCGTGAATATCCTTGATGCCGGCAATAATAAAGCCCACTTCACCGGCTTTCAGATCAGCGGTGGCACTGTGCTTGGGGTTGAATACACCCACGCTGTCAACCAGGTGCATCTTGCCGGTCGACTTGACCAGGATCTTGTCGCCCTTCTTGACGCGGCCATGACGCACACGCACCAGGGAAACAACGCCCAGGTAGTTGTCGAACCAGGAGTCGATGATCAACGCTTGCAGCGGGTCTTCGATGTTGCCGGTCGGCGCGGGAATGGTGTGGACCAGACGCTCGAGCACTTCGTCAACGCCCAGGCCGGTCTTGGCACTACAGGCCACCGCATCGGTGGCATCGATGCCGATGATCTTTTCGATTTCTTCCTTGACCCGGTCCGGATCGGCCTGGGGCAGGTCAATCTTGTTCAGGACCGGCATGACTTCCAGGCCCTGTTCGATGGCGGTGTAGCAGTTGGCAACGGACTGGGCTTCGACGCCCTGACCGGCATCGACCACCAGCAGCGCCCCTTCACACGCCGCCAGCGAACGGCTGACTTCGTAGGTGAAGTCAACGTGCCCCGGGGTGTCAATGAAGTTGAGCTGGTAGGTGATGCCGTCCTTCGCCTTGTAATAAAGGGTGACGCTGTGGGCTTTGATCGTAATCCCGCGCTCACGCTCCAGGTCCATGGAATCAAGCACCTGAGCTTCCATCTCGCGCTCGGTCAGGCCGCCGCACATCTGGATGAAACGGTCAGCCAGCGTCGACTTGCCATGGTCAATGTGGGCGATGATGGAGAAATTGCGGATATGACTCAAATCACTCACGGATCAACACTCGAAAAAGGTCGCAGGCAGACTGCCCGCCAAAAATAGCCGGGAATTGTACCTGAAGGAACGATCAGGCGTCACGTTCACGCGCAGAGCCTGCGCGCCATGCACTGCGGGAACATAAAAAAAGGAGCGGTCTGACCGCTCCTTTTTGCTGTGCCCGACGGGTTATTCCGCCAGCTTGAACGTGATGAACGTCGCACGGCCCTGACGCAGAACGCGCATGGAGACAGAGCGATTCTTCGGCAGGTCCTTGGCCACTTCGGTGAACTGCTTCGACGAAGTGATCGCCTGGTTGTTGAGGTGGGTAATGACATCACCTGCCTGCAAGCCGATCAGCGAAGCCGGTCCGTCCTGGACTTCCTTGATGACGACACCGCCCTTGAGGTCCAGCGACTTCATCTGCTCGGCCGTCAGATCGACGACCGAAACGCCCAGGCGGTTGCTGCTGCGCTCGACACCGGTGTCGGCTGCGCCCATCTCTTCGCCTTCGGCCGGCAACGCACCCACGGTCACGGTGAGCTTCTGACGCTTGCCGTCACGAATCACTTCGAGCTCGGCCTTGCTGCCATCTTTCAGGTTGCCGATCAGGTGCGGCAGGTCTGCGGACATCACGATCGGGGTGCCATTGGCACTCAGGATCACGTCGCCAACCTGCAAACCACCCTTGGCGGCAGGGCCATCTTCAAGCACTTGAGCCACCAGCGCACCGGCCGGCTTGTCCAGACCGAAGGATTCGGCCAAGTCTTTGTTCACTTCCTGGATCACGACGCCCAGCCAGCCACGGTTGACCTTGCCGCTGGCCTTGAGCTGGTTGGCAACGTCCATCGCCACGTCGATCGGAATTGCGAACGACAGGCCCATGAAGCCACCGGAGCGCGTGAAGATCTGCGAGTTGATCCCCACCACTTCGCCCGCCATGTTGAATAGCGGACCGCCCGAGTTACCCGGGTTGATCGCTACGTCCGTCTGGATGAACGGCACGTAGGTGTCGTTCGGCAAGCTACGGCCCTTGGCACTGACGATGCCTTTGGTCACCGAATGATCGAAGCCGAATGGCGAACCGATCGCCAGCACCCATTCACCGACTTTCAGTTTGTCGGAGTTACCCAGCTTGACGGTTGGGAGGTCCTTGCCATCGATCTTCAGAACCGCCACGTCGGTCCGTGGATCGGTGCCGATCAGTTTGGCTTTCATCTCGCTGCGATCTGAAAGACGCACGAGGATTTCGTCGGCACCGTCAATCACGTGATTGTTGGTCAGGATGAAGCCGTCAGCAGAAATGATGAAGCCCGAGCCCAGTGACTGCGCCTCACGCTGGCGATCACCCTTGCCGCCTCCTGGCGCACGGGAGCCTGGCGGCGTGCTGCGCTCGAGGAATTCACGGAGCATCGGTGGCAGGCCTTCCAGATCAGGCATCTGACCCTGGGCAACCGAGCGATCCGGCAACTTCTGACGCGTGCTGATGTTGACAACTGCCGGGGAAGCCTGCTCCACCAGAGAGGTGAAGTCCGGCAAGGCTTCGGCCTGAGCAGTGACGACCTGTCCGAGCATCAGCACAGCGGCCATCCAGGCCAGGTAAGGTTTCAAGCGTGGTATCGACATATGGCTCCCGTTTACAACGAGCATGGTTAAGCGGTACGAGCCCGCAGGCTCGCGAAGCATCTGTGCGTCGCGACTTCCCGCGACACCTGTATCTGCTCCAGTTTCCTGGACCCTGAAACAACAAAGGCCACAGCTGTGAAGCTGTGACCTATAGAAAAAAACACATCCGATTGCAACCGACAAAGCGCACTAAACATTTCAGCAGTACCAGTGAAGCCCATATTTAAAGGCTTGTGAACGTGAAACGACCAAATGAAACCTTTTTCATCGTGGCCATCACCGGTGCGCAGAATCAGTTTTTGCTCGTAGCCGCAGCATCGTCCCGCATGGACAATGCAATGCGTTCGGCCGTCCCGATCGGGATCTCGCCGACCACCGTCACCATGGCATCACCCTTCTGCGTAGTTACGCGACGGGACACAGCAACGGTCGGGCCCAGCTGAGTACGAATATCGGTCACGGCCGCACCGCTGACCGGCTCGACGAATACCGAGAATCGAGCCAGGCCATCGTCATACATCAGGCTCGTTACCAGACTCTTGGAATCCGGGTCCTTGCGTGCCGCAGCGCTACTCAAGCCAAAACCCGGCGGCAGCCAGTCGGAACGCCACGCGACCTTTTGCTTGGGCGCATCAGTCTTGGATTTGACCACTTCGACCGGCCTGCAGTCAGCACCGGCGGAGAGCATCTGATCGGTCAGTGAATGCGAGGTGTTGAGGTCAGTGAACTGAAAACGCTCGAGCAACTGGCCCTTATCGCTGAGCAACAACGACTTCAGGGGCAAGCCCGTTTCACTGTCGAGGTGCAGTTCGATGCCGTAACGGTGCTGATCACGGGGGGTCAGCGTCACGACATTGGCCAGACGCCCAGCAACACGTGAGGTGCCTGCCGACTTGATGTCGTACCAGGATGACAACCTGGCAGCATCGAACGCTCGGGCCGGAGAATCAGGAACGCTGGACACGCCCTCTTCAAGCGTACCGCTGACGCATTGGGTTACCCCATTGACGCGCAGGACTTCTTGAGGAGAGCCATCCAGCTGGAGAAGATGCTCCCGAACCTTGCCGTCGGCGACCCGTTGCCAGATTCGGTGAGTGGAGAAGCTGCCGTTACGCTCGTAAACGAATGTGCCGGTATAGCTTTGCTGCTGCTCAGCCTGCGCAAGACGTTTCAGCTGGTCTTGCGCGTCATCGGCATGAGCGGGAAGGACCAGCCATCCACCCAGCAGAAGCGGCAGTAGAGGGATGGCGCGCATGATCCTCCTTAACGGTTTTCCAGGCTTGCAGCGCGAGCGTACGGCAGAGCGCCTTCAGCGCCTTTCATTGCAGCTTGCTGAGCATGTTGACGCAGGTAGCCTGGCAAACGCTGGTCATGCCAGCCGGCCTGGTTCTGCAGCACACCGCTGGCCATCGGACCCGGGGACTGTTCGCCCTCGGTGTAACCCGCCAACACTGCCGGCCCTTTGGCCTGCGGCATTGCAACGTTGCTCGGCTGGGATTGCTGGGCCAGTTGCGCCCCTGCAATTTCGTCCTGGTTGTACAAACGTACACCGGCCAGCACGGCAACCGTCACCGAGGCGGCTACGGCCAGACGGCCCAGCGTACGCCAAGGACCGCGGCCGGCCTTGAGCGGGCTGACTTCATCAGCGATCCCGGCAGCAACAGCGGCCGAAATATCCAGATGAGGGATCAGTAATTCTTTATGCATCGCTGCACGGGCAATCTGATAACGGGACCAGGTGGCTCGTGTGTCCGCATCTTCAATAGCGCTAAGCACGCGACGCAGTTCCAATTCGTCCGCTTCGTTATCCATCACCGCGGACAGCGATTCCTGCAGGGCTTCACGACTCATGGCGGTTCCTCTCTTGTGGCTATCGCCGCTGTCTCAGGTTTCCTGCAACAGAGGTTGCAAGGCTTTGTCGATGGCTTCCCGAGCGCGGAAAATGCGAGAGCGCACGGTACCAACGGGACATTGCATGACGCTGGCAATGTCTTCGTAACTCAGACCGTCGAACTCACGCAAAGTTAAAGCTGTACGCAAATCTTCTGGCAGTAGCTGGATGGTTCGGTGGACGGTGCCCTCGATCTCATCCCGCAGCAATGCCCGCTCCGGCGACTCGATGTCCTTGAGGCCGTGATCGCCGTCATAGAACTCCGCGTCTTCCGATCTGACATCGCTATCCGGAGGCCGCCGACCTCGCGACACCAGATAGTTCTTCGCCGTGTTAATGGCGATACGGTACAGCCACGTATAAAACGCACTGTCACCGCGGAAGTTACCAAGTGCGCGATAGGCTTTGATGAACGCCTCTTGCGCAACGTCCTGGGCTTCGTGGGTGTCGTGAACGAATCTCACGATCAACCCAAGAATCTTGTGCTGATATTTCACCACTAGCAGATCAAAGGCTCGCTTGTCGCCGCGCTGTACGCGTTCAACCAGCTGCTGATCTTCTTCCTGGGTTAGCATGAACACTCCTCATAAAGCTTAAAGGAGCATCGCATCGGCTCTTTCGCAGGCTTGCAAACATAGACTCGGGCTTTAAGCAAAAGTTCTCCCCCCTTCAAGCAAGTTTCCGGCGAGCGTCTGCTGCCCGCACGAAAAACGCCGCTCGAACCAGGTCGGCTGCGTAAATAATCTTGTCGTCAGAAGCGTTCGTACTGGCTGGAAACCGCCATTGCGTAACGTCGACGCTGTTCCTTTATGGGCAACCCACTATTGAACGTGCGGGTTCGTGAAAAGTTCCCACCGTTCATTATTGGATGTAAGACACACGCCCCGGCAGCTGTAGGACTCAATCCGTATGAAGCTGTAGGAAAGATCGCGTCCATCAAACGGGGTGCAGGACGTCGCAGGGTGGCGCACACTCCGCTCCCACTGTGATTCACCGTTGCCATAAAGCGCGGCCATTGTGCCGTTCCACCCTTGCTTATACTAGTGGCCATTTAGATACCGGAAGCAGAGATGAGTCAGCATTTCCAGCACGACGTATTGGTAATAGGCTCCGGCGCAGCCGGTTTGAGCCTTGCACTGACATTGCCCGGGCATCTGCACGTAGCGGTCCTCAGCAAAGGCGATCTGGCGAACGGTTCGACTTTCTGGGCCCAAGGCGGCGTTGCGGCGGTGCTGGATTACACCGATACCGTTCAGTCCCACGTCGAAGACACGCTGAACGCAGGCGGCGGGCTGTGCAACGAGGACGCAGTCCGGTTCACCGTCGAGCACAGCCGCGAGGCCATTCAATGGCTGATCGACCTAGGCGTGCCCTTTACCCGGGATGACCCGTCAAGCGTTGTGGACGGCGGTTTCGACTTTCACCTCACCCGCGAAGGCGGGCACAGCCACCGCCGGATCATTCATGCCGCCGACGCCACCGGCGCAGCGATCTTTCGCACATTGCTGGCGCAGGCCAAGTCGCGTCCCAATATCGAACTGCTGGAACAACGCGTGGCGGTTGATCTCATCACCGAGTCGAGGCTGGGTCTGGAGGGGGAACGTTGCCTGGGCGCCTATGTGCTGGATCGCTCGACGGGCGAAGTCGACACCCACAGCGCACGCTTCACCATTCTGGCGTCCGGCGGCGCGGCGAAAGTCTATCTGTACACCAGCAATCCAGACGGCGCCTGCGGCGACGGTATAGCGATGGCCTGGCGCTCGGGCTGCCGCGTGGGCAACCTGGAGTTCAACCAGTTCCACCCCACCTGCCTGTATCACCCCCAAGCCAAGAGCTTTTTGATTACCGAAGCGCTGCGTGGCGAAGGCGCCTACCTGAAGCTGCCCAATGGCGAGCGTTTCATGCAGCGCTATGACCCACGAGCTGAACTGGCGCCCCGGGACATCGTTGCCCGTGCCATTGACCACGAGATGAAACGCCTGGGCGCCGACTGCGTGTTTCTGGACATCAGCCACAAGCCCGAAGCCTTCATCAAGAGCCACTTCCCGACCGTGTACGAGCGTTGCCTCACTTTTGGCATCGACATTACGCGTCAGCCGATTCCCGTGGTCCCGGCGGCGCACTACACCTGTGGCGGCGTTTTGGTTGACCAGCAAGGCCGCACCGATGTGCCCGGGCTGTATGCAATCGGCGAGACCAGCTTCACCGGCCTGCACGGCGCCAATCGCATGGCCAGCAACTCGCTGCTGGAATGCTTCGTTTATGCCCGCTCGGCTGCGGCGGACATCGTGACCCAGCTCGAGCAAATCCCGCAGCCGCAAAACCTGCCGGCCTGGGATTCAAGTCAGGTGACCGATTCCGACGAAGACGTGATCATCGCCCACAACTGGGATGAACTGCGTCGGTTCATGTGGGACTACGTGGGCATCGTGCGGACCAACAAACGTCTGCAACGCGCCCAGCATCGGGTGCGGCTGTTGCTGGACGAGATCGACGAGTTTTACAGCAACTATAAGGTCAGTCGCGATCTGATCGAGCTGCGCAACCTGGCCCAGGTGGCGGAGCTGATGATTGCGTCGGCGATGGCGCGCAAAGAAAGCCGCGGGCTCCATTACACGCTGGACTACCCGGACATGCTGCCCGAAGCACTGGACACTATTCTGGTACCGCCCACCTTCGCCGGCTGAACTTCAGGCGCAACCGCAGGCGTCGGTGGCTGTCCGGCGCCATGGCGTCTGCCGGGATGCACAGGCTCCGCACCCGAAAACGGCTCAGCCCATGGCCCGTCATCAGCCTGAAACGCAGCACGACCATGTGCGGCAGCGCCAGGCTGTCGGGGCGCAGCTGGACCGGTTGCCAGCCGCCCGCCTCGCTCCACAATGCCCAACCGCTGCCGTCACGCCGCAGCCCGGTAGGCGACTGCGGCCGATCAAGCAGAATGAATCGGCGAAGACTGCGTGAGGCATGCAAGGCACATAGCAGGACGCCGATGGCTTTTGCCCACAGAGGAATTGAAAGGAGGACGGTCGATGCCAGCGCAAGGATTTGCGCGACAAGGTACGCCGTCAGCAGCGCCCGGGAGGGTTGCCAACGGCATTCGAAACGATCACTTCGGCTGGACACGGTCCAGAATCATCCGAACCATGCGCTGCAGTTCCGGGTCTTCCGACTCCGCGCGCTGCATGAACCAGCCAAACATGTCCTGATCTTCACAGGTCAGCAGGCGCACGTAGAGGTCGCGATCGACCTGATCGAGCGTCGGGTAGACTTCTTTGACGAATGGCACCAGCAATACGTCCAGCTCGAGCATGCCGCGACGGCTGTGCCAAAAGAGGCGATTGAGTTCAACATCTTCGACCATGGAGGGCTCCTCGAATTTGCCGGCGAGTATACAGGCGCATCGTCCCGGGGCGTACTTGCAGTTGGTCGCAGCTTTTTGCGTATACCCATTAACGACACGCGGCACTATGATGGTGCCCCAGACTTCTACCCTGCGATGACTCATGGCCGCTCCAGCATTTTTCTGCCCCCTGTCCCATGAAGGTGTGCTCGCCGTTCGCGGCGTGGATGCCGGCAAATTCCTGCAAGGCCAACTGACTTGCAACCTCGATTACCTCAGCGAAGCCAGGGCCACCCTCGGTGCGCGCTGCACGCAAAAGGGCCGCATGCAATCCAGCTTTCGCATCCTGCTTGAGGGTGACGGCGTGTTGCTGGCAATGGCCAGCGAGCTGATCGAAGCGCAATTGCTGGACCTGAAGAAATACGCCGTCTTCTCCAAATCCAAATTGACCGACGAAAGCGCGTCCTGGGTGCGATTCGGCCTGCAGGAAGGCGACGGCGCACTCGTCAGCCTCGGCCTCGACCTGCCGCAGGAGACCGACTCGGCCGTCCGCGCCAATGACCTCATTGCCATTCGCGTTTCCCCCGCCCGCGCCGAGTTGTGGGTACGTGCCGAGCAGGCCGATGACGTGCGCAGCCGGCTGATCGCCCACGTGCCGGAAGCACCGCTCAACGACTGGCTGCTGGGGCAGATCCGCGCCGGCATCGGCCAGGTGTTCGGGCAGACCCGCAAAGAATTCATCCCGCAGATGATTAACCTGCAAGCCGTGGGCGGGGTGAGTTTCAAGAAAGGTTGTTACACCGGCCAGGAAATCGTGGCGCGGATGCAATACCTCGGCAAGCTGAAACGCCGGCTGTATCGCCTGACCATGGGCGGCAGCGAACTGCCTGAACCGGGGGTTGCGCTGTTTTCGCCGGTTCATTCAAGCGCAGTAGGCAACGTTGTGATCGCGGCCCGGTCTGATGTCGGGATCGAGGTGCTGGCGGTCTTGCAGGCGGACGCGGCGGAAGATGGCCGAATCCATCTGGGTGCGGCAGAGGGCGAGGCCCTGCACTTGAACGCATTGCCCTACACGCTCGACGCGAAGCTCGAAACACAGCGTTGAACCCGGTTGAAGCATGTGCGAGACGTCAGCGTAGTCACCAGCGCCGTCCCCTCGAGTGGACGGCCGCTGGCCGGAATGCAATGTCCAGAGATCCAATATGAGTAGCATGGCTGACGAAGTGCAGAGGGATCTGATCAAGGCGATCGACAAGGATGCTCTGTTTCTGCCAACTCTCCCCGAAGTTGCACTGAGAATTCGCCTGGCGGCGGAAGACTCGGAAATCTCCATTGCTGCGCTGAGCAAGGTCATCGGCAGCGACACTGCGCTGTCGGCCCGGCTGATCAAAGTCGTCAACAGCCCACTGTTGCGGCCGAATTTTGAAGTCAGCGACGTGCTGACGGCGGTTCGACGTCTGGGCGTGAACTACAGCTGTAACCTGGCCATCGGGCTGGTAGTGGAGCAGATGTTTCACGCCAAGTCCGATGTCATTGAAAATAAGATGCGCGACATCTGGAAACTCAGCATGCAGGTGGCCGGGGTGTGTAATGTCCTCAGTTACCGCAGTGCGCGTCTAAAAGCGGACAAAGCCACCCTGGCCGGGCTCGTTCACCTCATTGGCGTGCTGCCGATCCTGACCTACGCCGAAGACAACTATGAGTTGCTCGCCGACCCGATCAGCCTCAATCACGTTATCGAACGTATCCATCCAGTCATTGGCGAGCGGCTTCTGCGCTCGTGGGATTTCCCGGAAGGCCTGGCAATTGTGCCCCGGCAGTTCCAGAATTTCAGCCGTGTTTCTGATCAGGCCGACTACGTGGATCTGGTGCAGGTGGCGACGATTCACATTCATGAGATGAACGGCACGCCATACCAGAACATGCATTTCCAGTCTGTCCCCGCGGTGGGCCGTTTGGGTCTGAACATGGCCGATGGCGGGCTGATCAACGAGATGAACCAGGCGATGACGCTGCTGTACTGATCGGTTTTATACGCCCGCTCAGCCGAGTCCCACCAATCCCGACTCCGGCACCATAAAGCTCACCCTCACTTTCAGGCCCCGCTGTGCGCCGTCATGCAAGGTGATGCGCGCCAGATGTGCCCTGCAGATTTCACCCACAATGGCCAACCCCAGGCCCGAACCCTTGCTCTGCTGATTGCGCCGGTAAAAGCGCTCGAACACCCGGTCGCGCTCGTGAGCCGGAATGCCGGGGCCGTCGTCCTCGACTTCCAGCGTGCACGGCGCATGGACGCGCAAGATCACGTTGCCGCCCGCAGGGGTGTGGGCCAGGGCGTTGTCCACCAGATTGCTCAGCAGCTCGTTGAGCAACGTGGGTTCGCCGCGCATCCACACCGGCTCGTCGGCTTCCAGCGCCAACGCGACACCCCGGGCGTGGGCCAGCGGTGCCATGGCCATGCCCAGTTCCCGCGCCAGTTGGCTGAGGTCGAGCAATTGCGCGCCGCCCTCCGCGATGGCCCGCGCGCCATTTTCGATGCGTGCCAGCGACAGCAACTGATTGGCCAGATGGGTCAGCTTATCGGTGCCGGAGGCAGCGCTTTCCAGGGTGTTGCGCCACGCGGCGGGCTCCTGATCACGCAGCCCCAGCTCCAGTCGCGCCTTCAAGGCAGCCAGCGGCGTGCGCAATTCATGGGCCGCGTCGGCGATGAACTGCGCCTGGCGCTCGAACTGCATGCGCAATCGCTCGGTGAAGTGGTTGAGCGAGCTGACCAGCGGGCGCAACTCGTGCTGCACTTCGACCAGCGGCAGCGAGCGCAAATCGTCAGGCTGGCGTTCTTCCACCGCCGTGCGCAGGCGATCCAGGGGCCGCAACGCGGCACTGACCGTGAACCAGACCAGCAACAATGCACCGCTGCCGAGCATGCCCAGACGCAGCAAGGTGTCGGCCATCAACGCCCGGGCCATGTCCACCCGGGCTTCTTCGGTTTCCGCCACGCGAATCTCGGCCATGCCGTTCATGTTCGGCTCGCTTACGGCCTTGAGCAGGCTGACCACCCGTACGTCCTGGCCTTGATAACGGCCGCTATAGAACTTGGCGAGGGCCGGATAAGCGTCGGTGCGCGGTGTGCCCGGCGGCGGCGCGGGGATGTTTTCGTAGCCCGAAATGAGCTTCTGATTGATGTCGTTGACCTGGTAGTAAATGCGCCCCGCGCTGTCGTAGGCGAAGGTGTCCAGGGCCACGTAGGGGACGTCGGCGCTGAGGGTGCCGTCGCGCTCTGACAGCCCGGCGGCGATGGTCCGCGCCGAGGCCAGCAGGGTGCGATCGTAAGCGGTGTCTGCTGCTTCCCGTCCATTCCAGTAGGCGCTCATGCCGCTGGCGATCATCAGCACCACCAGCAGCAAACCGAGGTTCCACAGCAAGCGCCAGCGCAGGCTGTTTTCCGCTGAAGGAAACGGATTAAGCATCCCGGCTTTCCAGCAGGTAACCCAGGCCCCGGAACGTGACGATCGCAATCGGGTGCCCGTCGAGCTTCTTGCGCAGACGGTGCACGTAGATTTCGATGGCGTCAGCGCTGGCCTCTTCGTCCAGGCCAAACACCTGCGCCGCCAGTTGCTCCTTGCTCATCACCCGACCGGGCCGGGCGATCAGCGATTCGAGTACGGACTGTTCGCGGGAGGTCAGCGTGAGGAGCTCTTCACCGAGGGTGAAGCGGCGCGTGTCGAGGTCGTAGACCAGTTCGCCGCAGCGTTGCTGGCGTTCGCCGCCGAGTACGCTGCGGCGCAGCAACGCTTTTACCCGCGCCTCCAGCTCGGACAGTTCGAAGGGTTTGGCCAAGTAGTCATCGGCGCCGAGGTTCAGGCCGTGGACCCTGTCCTTGACGTCGCTGCGGGCGGTCAGCATCAGCACCGGGGTGTTCTTGCCCCGCGCCCGCAGACGCGCCAGCACCTCAAAACCGTCCATGCGCGGCAGGCCGACATCGAGCACCACCACGGCATATTCTTCGCTGCTCAGGGCCAGATCAGCTGCAACGCCGTCGTGCAGAACGTCAACGGTCAGGCCGCTGCTCTTGAGTGCCAGCGCGACGCTTTCCGCCAGTTGCAGATGATCTTCGACGAGCAGGACACGCATCGACTTCTCCCCAGTGAGCATTTTATGGGCGGAGTTTACAGGCGCGCCGTCGTCTGTGAAGGCCCGGCGCGCGGGAATGACTCCGGCGCTGATGAGCAACGTCTCTGCAACGGTTCAGCTGAACGCTGCCTGAGTGCTTCGTGAAAGGTAGTTGAAAGGTTGATGAAAGCTTCGCTGATTAGGATCCCGTTACGACTTGTCACGATTGCGTCCCGCGTGACGCTGCTGATGCCAGGGTCGTGACGAAAAACGCCTCGATGCGTTTTCAACAATAAGAACAATATCGGAGTCATCAGTGATGCCCTCACTGCAATCATCGGCCCTCGCGCCGTCTCAATCCCATTATGTTTTCTGTTCACCTCGCAGCCCTGTTGCGCGGTGTTTCGTCACGTCTGCACGTTGGCTGCCCACGGGTTTGCGAAGGTGTGACACGTCTGCCTGACGAACGTACGACCGCCTGCCCCCATTAAAACAACAACTCCTCTGGAGACGGACCATGAACCTATCTTTGCGCCGTATCAGCGTTGCCGCCAGCTGCATGCTGATGGCCACCCAATTGTGGGCCGCCGAGCCCAATCGTCCTGAATGCATCGCGCCGGCCTCGCCTGGTGGCGGCTTCGACCTGACCTGCAAGCTGGCGCAAAGCGCGCTGATCAACGAGAAGATCCTCTCCAAACCGATGCGCGTCACTTACATGCCGGGCGGCGTCGGCGCCGTGGCCTACAACGCGGTGGTCGCTCAGCGTCCGGCCGACGCCGGCACGCTGGTGGCCTGGTCCAGCGGCTCGCTGTTGAACCTGGCCCAAGGCAAGTTCGGCCGTTTTGACGAGAACGCCGTGCGCTGGCTGGCCGCCGTCGGCACCAGCTACGGGGCGATCGCGGTCAAGGCCGATTCGCCCTACAAGAACCTCGACGATCTCGTTAAAGCACTGAAGGCCGACCCGGGCAAAGTGGTCATCGGCTCCGGCGGCACCGTGGGCAGCCAGGACTGGATGCAGACCGCGCTGATTGCCAAAGCCGCCGGCATCAACCCGCGGGAACTGCGTTACGTCGCCCTGGAAGGCGGCGGTGAAATCGCCACTGCCCTGCTCGGCGGTCACATCCAGGTGGGCTCCACCGACATTTCCGACTCCATGCCGCACATTCTCAGCGGCGACATGCGCCTGCTGGCGGTGTTCTCCGAAGAACGTCTGGACGAGCCGGAAATGAAGAACATCCCGACCGCCAAAGAACAGGGCTACGACATCGTCTGGCCGGTGGTGCGCGGTTTCTATCTGGGGCCAAAGGTGTCGGACGAGGACTACAACTGGTGGAAAGCAGCCTTCGACAAGCTGCTGGCTTCGGAAGACTTCGCCAAGCTGCGCGATCAGCGTGAGCTGTTCCCGTTCGCCATGACCGGCGAAGAGCTCGACAAGTACGTGAAAACCCGCGTCGCCGAGTACAAGACGCTGGCCAAGGAATTCGGCCTGATTCAGTGACTGAACCCATCGAAGCGTACTCGATCGACTGAGGATTGCGCCGCCTGCGCGGTGGCGTGATCCGGGAGTTTCCCATGGTGATACAACGCATTTTCGCCGTCGTGCTGCTGCTGGCCTGTATCGGCCTTGCCATGATGGCCTGGCCTTATCAGGCGCCCTTTTCCTACGAACCTGTCGGCCCTCGCGCTTTCCCGCTGCTGATGCTGGCGTTGATGGGCATCTCGCTGCTGTACATGGCGATTCGTCCGACGCCGATCGTGCATTCCGAGGAAGAGCCGGCTCTGGACCGTCCCACACTGATCAAGATCGGCATCTGCACTGTGCTGCTGCTGGTGTTCGCCGGGCTGTTCGAGCCGTTGGGCTTTGTGCTGAGCAGCATTCTGATCGGCATTCCCATGGCGCGTCTGTACGGCGGCCGCTGGCTGCCAAGCGTCGTGATCATCATCTTCATGAGCATCGCGCTGTACGTGCTGTTCGACAAAGTGATGGATGTGCCCCTGCCCCTCGGCCTGCTCGACGTTCTGGAGAACTGATATGGACACTCTCGGCTATCTCGGCCAGGGCTTCGGCGTCGCGCTGACCCCGTACAACCTGATCACTGCGCTTTCCGGCACGCTGATCGGCACCGTCGTCGGCCTGCTCCCCGGCCTGGGCCCGATCAACGGCGTAGCGCTGTTGATCCCGATCGCCTTCGCGTTGGGCCTGCCGCCAGAGTCAGCACTGATTCTGCTGGCGGCGGTGTACCTGGGCTGCGAATACGGCGGCCGCATCAGCTCCATCCTGCTCAACATTCCGGGCGAAGCATCGACCGTGATGACCGCGCTGGACGGTTACCCGATGGCGCGTCAGGGCATGGCCGGCGTGGCGTTGTCGCTGTCAGCGTGGAGTTCGTTCATCGGCGCGTTCATCGCCACCTGCGGCATGGTCATGTTCGCGCCATTACTGGCGAAATGGGCGATTGCGTTTGGTCCTGCGGAGTACTTCGTGCTGATGGTGTTTGCCATTGTCTGCCTGGGCGGCATGGCCGGTGATCGACCGCTGAAGACCTTTGTCGCCGCGTTGATCGGGCTGTTTCTGTCGAGCATCGGTATCGACGCCAACAGCGGCGTGTACCGTTTCACCGGCGACAACATCCATCTGGCGGATGGCATTCAGTTCGTCGTGCTGGTGCTGGGTCTGTTCTCGATCAGCGAAATCCTGTTGTTGCTGGAGAAAACCCATCGCGGCCAGGAAGCGGTAAAAGCCACCGGCCGCATGATGTTCAACTTCAAGGAGGCCAGTTCGGTGTTCTGGGTGAACATCCGTTGCGGCCTGATGGGTTTCATCATGGGCGTGCTGCCGGGTGCGGGGGCGACGCTGGCCAGCGCCGTGACCTACATGTCCGAGAAACGCATCGCCGGGGCAAGCGGCAAATTCGGGCAGGGCGACATGCGTGGTCTGGCCGCCCCGGAAACCGCCATTGGCGCGACGGCCTGCGGCGCGCTGGTGCCGATGCTGACGCTGGGCGTGCCGGGTTCGGGCACCACGGCGGTGATGATCGGCGCCCTGTCGCTGTACAACATCACGCCAGGGCCGCTGCTGTTCCAACAGCAACCGGACATCGTCTGGGGCCTGATCGCGTCGTTGTTCGTCGCCAACATCATGCTGGTGATCCTCAACATTCCGATGATCCGCATCTTCACCCGCATCCTGTCGGTGCCGAACTGGGCGCTGGTGCCGGTGATCGCGATCATCACCGGGATCGGCGTCTACGCAGTGCATGCCACCACCTTCGACCTGTTCTTGATGGTTGGCATCGGCATCTTCGGCTACATCCTGCGCAAGCTGGATTTCCCGCTGTCGCCGATTCTGCTGGGGTTCATCCTCGGCGGGCTGATGGAGCAGAACCTGCGTCGTGCACTGTCGATTTCCAACGGTGGCCTGGAGATTCTGTGGTCGAGCCCGATCACCCTGGGCATGTGGGTGGTGACGGCATTCATGCTGGTGTTCCCGCTGATCCGCATCTGGCGCAAGCGCTCCAGACAGCGTCGCGCGCTGGCCGATGTCTGACCGGCCATTCAGCACGTGGTGGGGAACGCCGCTGGTCGGCCTGCTGGGGGGATTTCTCGCCAGTCAGGTTGGCTGGCCATTGCCCTGGATGGTCGGCTCGTTACTGGCGATCATCCTGGTCCGCTGCCTCACCCCCTGGCAGCTGGCTGAAATTCCCGGCGGCCGCAAATGCGGCCAATGGGTGGTCGGTATCGGCATCGGGTTGCACTTCACCCCTATCGTCATCGAACAAGTCCTCTCCCACTTCGGCCTGATTTTCATCGGCGCACTGGTGACCAGCGTCTCCAGCGTGGTCGGCGTGTGGCTGATGCTGCGCACCGGCGAGGACCGCGCCACGGCGTTCTTTTCCAGCATGCCCGGCGGTTCGGGCGAGATGGTCAACCTCGGCGCACGCAACGGCGCGATCCTCAGCAACGTCGCCGCCGGGCAGAGTTTGCGGGTGCTGGCAGTGGTGCTGTGCGTGCCGGCGATCTTCAAGTATTTGATGGGCGATGGCGGCCCGCCTTCCCATGGGACGGTGGTGGACTGGTGGTGGCTGATGCTGTTGTTTCCGCTGGGCGCGTTGGTGGCCTGGGGCTGGCAACGGCTGAAACAACCCAATCCGTGGTTGTTCGGGCCGTTGCTGATCAGCGCGGTCGTCAGCGTCAGTTTCGACTTGCATATCGGCCTGCCCCAGGGCGGCAGTCAGCTGGGGCAGCGGCTGATCGGCAGCGGTCTGGGCTGCCACTTCAACCGGGCGTTCTTTCGCCGCGCGCCGTCGTTCATCGGCCGCACGTTGCTGGGGACGGCGCTGACGATGAGCATCGCGGCGTTGTGCGCACTGGGGCTGAGCGCGCTGACTCAGCTGGATTTGCGCTCGTTGACGCTGGGGATGATGCCGGGCGGGATTGCCGAAATGAGCCTGACGGCGGAGGTGCTGCAACTGTCGGTGCCGCTGGTGACGGCGATGCAAGTGATGCGGTTGTTGTTTGTGCTGTTTCTGGCCGAGCCGTTGTTTCGTTACTGGGATCGACGGCTGAGTTAAAGACTCACTAAACCTGTGGGAGCGAGCTTGCTCGCGAAGAGGTCAGTACATCCGCTAAATTTTCAGCGGTTGAAATACCGTCTTCGTGAGCAAGGTGGAACGCCACCCCGGTCATTCCCACAAGGTCTGCGTCTGTCCAGGAATGATCCGGTGTCAGGAGTACCCAAACTTCTGACGTCATCCCGCGCTAGACAACAGCCGGCAATCGCCACTCGATCGGCGCCAGGCCGTTCTGCTCCAGAAACTTGTTCGCCAGACCAAAATGCCCGCAACCCAGAAACCCCTTGTACGCCGACAGCGGCGACGGGTGCACGGCGGTCAGGATCAGGTGCTTGGACGCATCGATGAGTTTCTTCTTGCTCTGGGCATGGGCGCCCCACAGCAAGAACACCAGGTGCGGCTGATGGGCGCTCACCGTTTCGATGATCTTGTCAGTGAAGTGCTGCCAGCCTTTACCGGCATGGGACGCGGCATTGGCGCGTTCGACGGTGAGCGTGGTGTTGAGCATCAGCACGCCCTGATCGGCCCATGACTGTAGATAGCCGTGATTGGGGATGTCGATGTTCAGGTCGCGCTTGAGCTCTTTGTAGATGTTGACCAGCGAAGGCGGCGCCGGCACGCCCGGCTGCACCGAGAAGCACAGGCCGTGGGCCTGGTTGGGGCCGTGATAAGGGTCCTGACCGAGGATGACCACTTTTACGTTATCCAGCGGCGTCGAGTTCAGCGCATTGAAGATCAGCGGCCCCGGCGGATAGATTTCCTTGCCCGCCGCATGCTCCTGACGCAGAAATTCGCGCAGCTCGCCCATGTAAGGCTTTTCGAACTCGTCGCGCAGGGCCTGCTTCCAGCTGGCCTCCAGTTTGATGCGGTCGTCGTTTGTCATGGTGTGATCCGGCAGAAACAATGCGCAACTTTAGGGACTGTGGCTGATTATTTCCAGCGCGGCGCCGTCGGATCTTCCTACACTCGTTCACAGCCGCCGGTTTGCAACTTCCGGGCGTCGAGGGGACTCACAACTCTCGATAGATCCCCGTACCACTGACAAGAGGTCACGATGAATCTGCAATTTGAAGAGCTCACCGCCACGGACGGCGCCCGCCTGGGCATCGCCACGCTGGATGCGGAAAAATCCCTGAATGCCCTGTCGCTGCCGATGATTCTGGCGTTGCAGGATCGCCTGAACGACTGGGCCAGCGACCCGCAAATCGTTTGCGTATTGCTGCGCGGCAACGGCGAGAAAGCCTTCTGCGCAGGAGGTGACGTGCGTGCGCTGGTCGAGGCCGGGCGCGGTCAGCCTGGTTCGGTCCCGCCGCTGGCTGCGCAGTTTTTCGCGGCGGAATACCGGCTGGATTACACGCTGCACACGTTTCCCAAACCGCTGATCTGCTGGGGCCACGGCTATGTGCTGGGTGGCGGCATGGGCTTGCTGCAGGGGGCGAACATTCGTGTCGTCACGCCGAGCAGCCGGCTGGCGATGCCGGAAATCAGCATCGGCCTGTTTCCTGACGTCGGCGCCAGTTGGTTCCTGTCGCGACTGCCGGGCAAGTTGGGGCTGTTTCTGGGATTGACCGGTGCGCACATCAACGGCCGTGACGCGCTGGACCTTGGTCTCGCGGATCGTTTTCTGCTGGACGATCAGCAGGAGGAAATGATCGACCGGCTGCTGCAGCTCAACTGGCAGGAGCAGACCAAGGTGCAACTGACCAGCCTGTTCAGGGCGCTGCAACTGGAGGCGGTGGATCAGATGCCCGCCGCGCAATGGCTGCCTCGGCGCGAGACGATCGATGAGCTGCTGGATGTCGCCGACGCACCGAGCGCCTGGAATGGGTTGAAGCATCACCTGAATGCCGATGACCAGTTATTGGCGAAGGCGGCGAAAACCCTGACGGATGGCTGCCCGATGACGGCGCATCTGGTGTGGGAGCAGATTGAGCGGGCACGGCATCTGTCGTTGGCTGAAGTGTTTCAGATGGAATACGCCATGGCCCTTAATTGCTGCCGCCATCCCGAGTTCGCCGAAGGGGTGCGGGCGCGGTTAATCGACAAGGATCAAACGCCTCACTGGCACTGGCAGGACATCGCCACGATTCCGCTGGCCGTGGTGGACGCGCATTTCGAGAAAGCCTGGGAAGGCAGGCACCCGCTGGCGGATTTGTCGGAGTATTGAGGCTTTCATTCATGCCTGCATGGATGGTGCTCAAACGGGCCTCTTCCCGGCTGAAGCCGGTCCTACATTCGAATCGCGTGCATTCAGCGGGATTGGCGGATATCTCATTGTGGGACCGGCTTTAGCCGGGAAGGCGTCGGGTGCTACACCGCAAATGTGAGGGTGAATGGACGGGCCTCTTCCCGGCTAAAGCCGGTCCCACTATTGGAATGCGTACTCCCTGTACAGGCTGTGTGAAAACCACGAACGCCGATGCACTGCTCAAAAAATGTACTAAAAAATGCGTTTCTACGCGAAATCTGGGTCTGCAAACCACGCGAGCATTTGCAAAATTCACGTGAGAGCGCGCAGTTCATTTTTGGTGGAGGGTTTTCACACAGCCTGCTGTAGGACTGGCTTTAGCCGGGAAGGCGTCAGGTGCTACACCGCCAATGTGAGGCTGCCCACTCTGGCCTCTTCCCGGCTGAAGTCGGTCCTACATTCTAATCGCGTGCATTTAGCGGGATTGGCGGATATCTCATTGTGGGACCGGCTTTAGCCGGGAAGGCGTCAGGTGCTACACCGCAAATGTGAGGGTGAATGGACGGGCCTCTTCCCGGCTGAGGCCGGTCCTACATTTGGAATGCGTACACGCTGGCCGCTCGGGTCATCCATACAACCCATGAAAAACGGCGCTCCTCGGAGCGCCGTTTTTATATCACTCAGCGATTGCCGCCGCCCGGTCCGCCGTGTCCGCCGCGACCGAAACCGCCGTCTTCGCGGTGATTGCCGCCAGAGCCGCCGGGGCCTGGGCGTGGACCACCGCCACCCCCGCCGCCCCCGCCTGGATTGCCATGCCAACCGCCGCCGGGCCCTGGGCCATTGCCGCCTCCGGGTCTCGGGCCTTGTGGCGGTGGGCGATAGCCGTTGCCGCCACCGTTATAGCCACCCCCGCCGTGGTACCCGCCGCCTCCCCCATTCCAGTTGCCGCCACCATAACCAGGGCGACCTCCGTAACCGGGGCGACCTCCGCCATATCCAGGCCCGTAATAGCGGGGTGGAGGAGCGTAATAACGCGGTGGCGGCGCGTAGTAGCGGGGTGCCGAGTAGTAACGCGGCGAGGAGTAATACACCGCCCCTCCGGAATACGCCGGAGCGACCGGGCGATAACTGTCGTACACGTAACCGCTGCTGTACCCACTGCTGTAGATCGGCTGCGTGTAGCTTTCTGATTCGTAATAACCTCCGTAACAACCTGCCAGGGACAACGTCATCAAAGCGGTAAGCAATCGTCGATACATGGCGGCCTCCCGGACCGCGGTAGAGCTCGAACCAGCGGCGCTGGTCGGCGTTCTCGAAACTGCCGAGAACGTTAACTGAGACTCCGAATTGCAGACCTAGTGCCCCACTGCGGTCCCGAGGCGCCAGACGGCGCCCTGCATCAGTGCACGTCTCGCCCGCCATCAAAACACCCTGCGCCCGCCCGGCTCAGGCGCCACAAGGGTTTGCGCAACTTGGCACAACTCTCGCTTGGAGGACCGTGTGCAGGAGTCATCTCAGGTTCGCGGCACCACAATTTGCAATAGCCGACTAGGGTTCCGGCTCGCGTTTCGCGAGTGGCTGGTCCGAGAGTTGGCGACCTCCAGTAGAGGTTACACGGCGGGATAAAAGCCCGGGAGACAGGACACCAGTGGTGTCGCCGTGCTCCTGACCGTCCCTTTTCGCTACTGGAGACACCCCATGCAAAACTCCCGTCTGTTCAGCCTGCTCACCGCAGGCGTCTTTGCCGCATTGAGCCTCTCGGCCACGGCCGCCCCGAAAAAAGATTTCGACGTCTGCTGGACCATTTATGCCGGCTGGATGCCATGGGAATACGCAGGGACTCAGGGCATCGTCGACAAGTGGGCCAAGAAATACGGCATCCACATCAAAGTCACCCAGCTCAACGACTACGTCGAATCCATCAACCAGTACACCGCCGGCCAGTTCGACGGCTGCACCATGACCAACATGGACGCCCTCACCATCCCTGCCGCCGGCGGCGTTGAAAGCACCGCGCTGGTGGTCAGCGACTTCTCCAACGGCAACGACGGCATCGTCATCAAGGGCGACGGCAAGAAAGTCACCGACCTCAAGGGCATGGACGTCAACCTGGTCGAGCTGTCAGTGTCCCACTACCTCCTCGCCCGCGCCCTGGACTCGGTGGACCTGACCGAAAAAGACCTGAAAGTGGTCAACACCTCCGACGCCGATATCGCTGCTGCTTTCAACACCAGCGAGGTCAAGGCCGTCACCACCTGGAATCCGATGCTCTCGGAGATCAAGGCCAAGCCCGGCGTCACCGAAGTGTTCGACTCCAGCAAGATCCCCGGCGAGATCATGGACATGATGGTGGTCAACACCCAGACCCTGAAAGACAACCCGGCATTGGGCAAAGCCCTGACCGGCGCGTGGTTTGAAGTGGTGGCGCTGATGAACGCCAAATCCGCGGAATCCAAAGCGGCGCTGGAGCACATGGCCCAGGCGTCGGGCACCGATCTGGCCGGCTTCCAGTCGCAACTTGACACCACCAAGCTGTTCGCCACGCCCAAAGAAGCGCTGGAGTTCGCCACCAGCAAGCAGCTGCCGACCACCATGCGCAAGGTCGCGGACTTCTCCTTCGACCATGGCCTGCTCGGCGAAGGTGCCAAAGACGCCAGCGCGGTCGGCATGACCTTCGCCAACAGCGTGACCGAAGGCGACAAGGCCAACCTCAAGCTGCACTTCGACCCGAGCTACGTGCAGATGGCTGCCGACGGCAAGTTGTAAAAAACCAAAGGTCTTTGCCATGCGTTTGATAAACCGCCGCCCGGATCGCGCCAGCCGCCTGATCCTGGTGCTCCTGCCGTTCGCCCTGTTGCTGTTCGCCTATTTCACGGGCTCAGCGACGCGGCTGACGGAAAACCCCAACGACAAGCTGCTGCCCAGCGCCGTGCAGATGACCGAGGCGATCAAACGGGTGGCGTTCGTGCCCGACCAACGCACCGGCGAATACCTGCTCTGGCAGGACAGCGGCGCCAGCCTGCAGCGCCTCGCGGTCGGCCTGGCGATCAGCGCCATTGTCGGGCTGTGCCTGGGCATTGCGTCGGGGGTGCTGCCGTTGTTCAGCGCGCCGCTCTCGCCGTTACTGACCGTGGTGTCGATGGTGCCGCCGCTGGCGATTCTGCCGATCCTGTTCATCGTCTTCGGTCTGGGCGAGTTGTCGAAGGTGATGCTCATCGTCATCGGCATCACGCCGGTGCTGGCCCGTGACCTGGAGCAGCGCGCCCGGGAGATTCCGGTCGAACTGCTGATCAAGGCGCAGACCCTGGGCGCCTCGACCTGGACGCTGATCCTGCGGGTGGTGCTGCCGCAATTGCTGCCGCGCCTGCTTATCTCGCTGCGGCTGGTGCTGGGGTCGGCGTGGCTGTTTCTGATCGCGGCCGAAGCCATCGCCTCCACTGACGGCCTGGGTTACCGGATCTTTCTGGTGCGGCGCTATCTGGCGATGGACATGATTCTGCCCTACGTGGTGTGGATCACCCTCCTCGCCTGGCTGATGGACTGGGGCCTGAAAGCGCTCACGCGCAAAGCGTTCCCGTGGTACGAGGGCGCGCGCCCATGAGCTTTATTTCGGTCAAAAACGTCTGGCAGCAATATGGCGATCAGGTGGTGCTCGAAGGCCTGAACCTGAGCATTGCCGAAGGCGAGTTCTGCACCTTGGTGGGCGCGTCGGGTTGCGGCAAATCAACCTTCCTGCGCCTGCTGCTGGGCCAGGAGGTCGCCAGCAAAGGCACGATTCTGCTGGACGGCCAACCCCTGGCGAAGGAACCGGATTCGACCCGTGGCGTGGTGTTTCAGCGCTATTCGGTGTTCCCGCACTTGTCGGTGCTGGACAACGTCGCCCTGGGCCTTGAATTGCCCCGCTCGGCGTTGCTCGGGCGGCTGTTCGGCGCAGCCAAGCGTGACGCCCGGGAACAGGCGGCGGCGCTGTTGCACAAGGTCGGCCTCGATCACGCGCTGGACAAGTACCCGACGCAACTGTCGGGTGGCATGCAACAGCGTCTGGCCATCGCCCAGGCGCTGATCATGAAGCCAAGGGTTTTGTTGCTGGACGAGCCGTTCGGCGCGCTCGATCCCGGCATCCGCAAGGATATGCATGGGCTGCTGCTGGAGCTGTGGCGCGAGACCAAACTGACGGTGTTCATGGTCACCCATGACCTGTCCGAAGGTTTCAACCTCGGCACTCGACTGCTGGTGTTCGACAAGGTCCGCATCGACCCCCACGCCCCCGGCGCCTATGGCGCGCGCATCACTTACGACATTCCCCTGAACAGCGATCGTCGCGCCGCCCGCGTGGCGCTTGAATCGCTGAAAACGGCTTGAAGGACATTGCCCATGACTGATTCATCCACGCTGTTTCCCGTGTTCGCCGAAGAACTGCTGCCCGGCGGCGGGCACCTGTCGTTCGTGCTCAAACGAGGCGAACTGCTGCGTCTGACCGATCTGAACGGCAACGCCAACGTCAGCCTGACGATGTTCAACGCGCACGAAAAGACCGAGCGCCTGAACCTGCCCGACAGTCTCAAGTGCCAACACACCGCCAAGCTCACCACCGGTCACTGCCTGTATTCGGACATGGGCCGCGTACTGGCCGCGATCACCGCCGACACCTGCGGCTGGAGCGACAGCATCGGCGGCGTGCTGTGCGCTGAAGAGGTCACCGAGAAATACGGCCAGGGCCGCTATCAGGAACTGCGCAACGGCTTCTTCCGCAACGGCGCCGACAACCTGCTGGTGGAGATGGGCAAGTGGGGCCTGGGCCTGTCGGATCTGTTGATGACGCTGAACCTGTTCAGCCGGGTCAACGTCGACGATCACGGCGCGCTGGCCTTCGTCCCGGGCAACTCGAAAGCGGGCGACAGCATCGAGCTGTACGCACCGATGGACACGCTGGTGGTCATGACCGCCCTGCAACACCCGATGGACCCCAATCCCGAGTACGCACCGCAGCCGGTCAAGCTGAGCTGGATGAAGGCTGACCCCAGCGTCGCCGAGCACTGCCGCACGTCCCGCAAAGAAAATGTGCGCGGTTTCATCAACACCGATCGCCTGTTCGCCTGAGGAGGCCAGTATGACTAGCACCATGACCTCTGCCCCCGTTTCCATCACCCACATCCCGGCCGGCGAGCCGTCGCTGACCGAACTCAAGGCCGGGCAAACCCTGCGTCTGCTGGACCTCGAAGGCAATCAGGCGGTCGACACGCTGTTCTACAGCCTCGCCAATCCCCGCGAACGCTATGACGTGCAACGCACGCTGCGCCGGCAGAACAACGTTTACCTGAGCAAGGGCAGCGTCCTGTATTCGAACCTGGGCAAGCCGATGCTGACCATCGTCGAGGACACTTGCGGACGCCACGACACCCTCGGCGGCGCCTGCGCCCAGGAGAGCAACACCGTGCGTTATGCGCTGGAAAAAAAGCACATGCACAGCTGCCGCGACAGCTTCCTGCGCGCCTGCATCCATGACGGTCGGCTGGGCAAGCGCGACATCAGCCCGAACATCAACTTCTTCATGAACGTGCCGGTGACGGCGGACGGCGGCCTGACCTTCGAAGACGGCATTTCCGGCGCCGGCAAGTACGTCGAACTGCGCGCCGAGATGGACGTGATCGTGCTGATTTCCAACTGCCCTCAGCTGAACAACCCGTGCAACGGCTACAACCCGACGCCGGCAGAACTGCTCGTCTGGGACTGACCACTGACCCCGGTTTCAAGGGTTTAAGGCTTAAAGGCTTCGGCGCGAGGGACGGCCTTCGTGCAACGCGTACCACAGCGGGACGGCCCGCTACCCAGTGTGGGGTTGATCGCTATCGGTCCCCGGGGTCTATGCCATGTTCGACAAACTGCTGATTGCCAACCGCGGCGCCATTGCCTGCCGCATCCTGCGCACCCTTCGCGACCTGCAGGTCGGCGGCGTCGCGGTGTACGCCGAAGCGGACGCTGCCAGCCTGCACATCCTGCAAGCCGACGAAGCCCACAGCCTGGGCGAAGGCGGCGCCGCCGGCACGTACCTGGCGGTGGACAAGATTCTCGCCATCGCTCAAGCCACGGGTGCCAAAGCGATTCATCCGGGTTACGGCTTCTTGTCCGAAAACGCTGCCTTCGCCCAGGCCTGTGAAGACGGCGGCATCGCCTTCGTCGGCCCGACGCCTGAGCATCTGCGAGTTTTCGGCCTCAAGCACACCGCCCGCGCGCTGGCCAAACAGCACGACGTGCCGATGCTCGAAGGCACCGAACTGCTGGACAGCATTGAAGCCGCATTAAGCGCTGCTGAAACCATCGGCTACCCGGTGATGCTGAAAAGCACGGCGGGCGGCGGCGGGATCGGCATGCGCGTGTGCCGCAGCGCCAGCGAACTGAGCGAGTCATTCGAAGCCGTGAAGCGACTGGGCCAGAACAACTTCAGCGACGCCGGCGTGTTCATCGAGAAGTACATCCAGCGCGCTCGCCACCTGGAAGTGCAGGTGTTCGGCGACGGTCGTGGCGAGGTGATCGCCCTTGGCGTGCGCGATTGCTCGGTACAGCGCCGCAATCAGAAAGTCCTCGAAGAAACCCCCGCGCCAAACCTGCCCGCCGGCATGGCCGATGAGCTGTGCGCTGCGGCAATCAAGCTGGCGAAAGCGGTCAACTACCGCAGCGCCGGCACTGTGGAGTTTGTCTTCGACAGCGACGATCAGCGATTCTATTTTCTGGAAGTGAACACCCGGTTGCAGGTCGAGCATGGTGTGACCGAGCAGGTGTGGGGCGTGGACCTGGTGAGCTGGATGATCCAGCTTGCAGCCGGCGATCTGCCGCCGCTGGTTGAATTGCGCGCGGGTTTACAGCCAGTCGGCCATGCGATTCAGGCGCGTTTGTACGCTGAAGACCCGGGTCGGGACTTCCAGCCGAGCCCGGGCTTGCTGACCTCGGTGCACTTCCCCGCCGCCGACGGCAAACACCTGCGCATCTATACGTGGGTCGAGGCCGGGTGCGAGATCCCGCCGTTTTTCGATCCGATGATCGCCAAGGTCATCAGTTGGGCACCGAACAGGGAGTCCGCCAGCGAGGGCCTGGCCCGGGCCTTGAGCGAAACCCGGCTGTATGGGATCGAGACCAATCGCGACTACTTGCGGCAGATCATCGCGGACGTGCCCTTCGCCAGCGGCCAGCCGTGGACGCGCTGCCTTGAAGGGCTGACCTATCGCGCCGACACCTTCGAGGTGCTGAGCGGCGGCACCCAGACCAGCGTTCAGGATTATCCGGGCCGATTGGGTTACTGGGCAGTGGGCGTGCCGCCGTCGGGGCCAATGGACAGTCGATCGCTGCGGCTGGGTAATGCTCTGCTGGGTAACGCTGAAGGCTGCGCCGCCCTGGAAATCACCATGACTGGGCCGACGCTGCGCTTCAATACCGACGCCGTGATTGGCGTGACGGGCGCGGTCATTCCGCTGATGCTGGATGGCGTTGCGCAACCGATGAATCAATCGCTACTCGTTCCAGCGGGATCGACTCTGGTGCTCGGCACTATTGCGGGCGCAGGTGCCCGCAGTTATCTGTGCGTGCGCGGCGGGTTGGACGTGCCGGATTATCTGGGCAGCAAGAGCACATTCACTCTGGGCCAGTTTGGCGGGCACGGCGGTCGGGCGTTGCGCGCGGGGGACGTGTTGCACGTCGCGCCGCTGGTGGACCGCAGCTCGGGCAAACAGTTGGCGCCTGAGCAGGTCGTCGCGCTGGCGAAAGTGCGCGACATCCGCGTGATCTACGGCCCCCACGGTGCGCCCGAGTATTTCACCGAGCGCTACATCGAGACCTTCTTCGCCACCGACTGGGAAGTGCATTTCAACTCCAGCCGCACCGGCGTGCGCCTGATCGGGCCCAAGCCGGAATGGGTGCGTGCCGACGGCGGCGAAGCAGGGCTGCACCCGTCAAATATTCATGACAATCCGTACGCCATCGGCGCGGTGGATTTCACCGGGGACATGCCGGTGATCCTCGGGCCGGACGGGCCGAGCCTGGGTGGGTTTGTGTGTCCGGTGACGATCATCGAGGCGGATTTGTGGCAGCTAGGGCAGCTCAAGGCCGGGGACAAGGTGCGGTTTTATCCGGTGAGTCTCGACGCGGCCCGCTCGCTGAAACTGAACACCGGTCTGGGGAGGAGTGAGCTTGCTCGCGATGAGGTGGGTACATCCGATGGATCTGTGGCGGCTGGGCCATCGCATTCGCGAGCAAGCTCGCTCCCACAGGGTTTAGCGTTGACCTCGCCCGCTGTGTTCCCAAAAGGGGTAGCGTTGACCTCGCCTGTTGTGCTCGACATCGGCAAAGACGATACCCGCCTTGTTGCTCGGCTCTCCGGCGACACCCATCTGTTGCTGGAAATCGGCGCGCCGGAGCTGGACCTGGTGCTGCGCTTCCGGGGGCATGCGTTGATGCAGGCGCTGGAGAGCAAAGCGCTCGCCGGCGTGATTGACCTGACGCCGGGCATTCGTTCGCTGCAGGTGCATTACCAGCCTGAGCAACTGCCGCTGAAAACGCTGCTCGATGTGGTCGCCGGCGAGTGGGACGGCGTCTGCGCCAGCAAGAATCTGGAGGTGCCGTCGCGCATCGTTCATCTGCCGCTGTCCTGGGATGATCCGGCCTGCAAGTTGGCCATCGAGAAGTACATGACCACCGTGCGCAAGGACGCGCCGTGGTGCCCGAGCAACCTGGAATTCATCCGCCGCATCAACGACCTGCCTAACCTCGACGAAGTGCACCGCACCGTCTTCGATGCCAGCTATCTGGTGATGGGGCTGGGCGACGTTTACCTCGGTGCGCCGGTCGCTACGCCGCTTGATCCCCGCCATCGGCTGGTCACCACCAAATACAACCCGGCGCGTACCTGGACCGCTGAGAACTCCGTCGGCATCGGCGGCGCGTACATGTGCGTCTACGGCATGGAAGGCCCCGGCGGCTATCAGTTCGTCGGCCGCACGTTGCAGATGTGGAACCGCTACCGCGCGGTGGCGGCGTTCGATGGCAAACCGTGGCTGCTGCGCTTTTTCGACCAGATCCGTTTCTATCCTGTCAGCGCCGACGAGCTGCTGACCATCCGCCGCGATTTTCCCCTCGGTCGATACCCGCTGCAGATCGAGCACAGCACGCTCAATCTGACTGATTACCAAACCTTCCTGGCCGATGAAGCGCAGAGCATCGCGGCATTCCGCAACCAGCAGCAGAGCGCGTTCAACGCCGAGCGCGAACGCTGGATTGCCAACGGTAAGGCCTCGTTCGAAAGCGACGAAGCGGTGGCCGCATCCACGGAAGAAGCCTCACTGCAAGATGGGCAGACCAGCATCGACAGCCACATTGCCGGCAATCTCTGGCAGGTACAGGTCAGCGTCGGCCAGCGCGTCGAGGCGGGGGAAACCCTGGTGATTCTGGAGTCGATGAAAATGGAAATCCCGCTGCTGGCGCCCCACGCCGGTGTGGTCAGCGACGTGCGCGTAAAACCCGGCTCGGCGGTGCGCGCCGGGCAACGGGTGGTCGTGCTGGACGTCGGCTGATTGGCGCTTGATGTTCCTTGCAGCTTGCGGCTTAACGCTTGCAGCTTTCATACAGGCATAAGACGCGGTGGCATACGCAATACATAGTTACCGCCATTGCCACCCGGCATCGCGCCATAGTGGGCATCTTTCCACCTGGCGCGATTTTTCATGAACGACCGCAGCAGCTCTCATTCAGCGAGCGGCCTTGATCTCCTTTCCAACGACACCCTGCCCCATGGCGGGGATTTCAGCGTTTCGCCGTTCGTGGAACCTTTGCGCCCGACTGAATCCCCGGAGCCCGCCGCCGCGTCCGCCAGCGAAGCTCACGGGATTAACCACAAGCGCTTGATGCGCCAGGCCGTCAGCCCGGTCGCCGAGTTGTTGTACGGATCGGTCTGGGTGTTGAAGGCCTGGCAACTCGATCTGGCGTTTCCACCCTCGATCGTCCGCCATCTGGACCAGAGGCTGAAGGAAACGCTGCAGGCCAGATATGGCACTGCAATCGACATCGACGAGTTGCACGTCAGTTTTAGCACCGTGCTGGAGCCGGCCGTGGAAACCGACGGTCGGGAGCGTTTCGATCTGCGCCTGACGTTACGCGAGCTGGGCCGGGAGACGCTGAATCCCCCCGGGCTCCTCGCCCTTCGACGCTGCGCCGAGGCTGATCGCCCGCTGTCGGCGTCGACGCCCACCCTAACCGTCTCGGTGTTTTTCGAGCTGCTCATCGAAGCCCGATGGACACTGGAATATGAGCAGGTGCAGCGTGAGTTCTGGGAGCAGCACGGCGACACATGGGAGAGGCTCGCCAAGCTGGCGTTTCTCGACGGTGTGACCCGTTTGCAGTCGCGCAAGCGCATGGATAAGGAGGGCCATCTGTTGGCGCTGGATGCGCTGGGGCTCAGACGTTTCCCGCTTGGTGTTCAGGACCTGCAGTCGGCCGGACCGCCGACACGCTCGGTCGTTCGGGGGGTGGCGCTGAACGGCGAGATCATCCCCGGTATCTTCCATCTACGCTCCAATACCACGGGGCATTGCTACCTCCACGTGCTGGGCAGCGCGCCCCTGTGCCATGAGTACATCAGCGATGACGCGCCCTGGAAAGCGGACAAGGTGCTGGAGGCGATCAACGCATCGGCCTGGCATCGGCTGAATCTTTCGCTCGATGGCACGCAAATCACCCTCACGCTGGCGGCTCCTTCGGACGACGTATTCACTCAACTGCGTGTCGCCCAGCAACGCTTTTGCGCTGCGCGACTGACGGGCATTGATGCGGTTGAATCAACCGACGCATTCATCGACGACGACCACGCGGCGCTCATGCCCATCGAGCCGGCGATGGCATTGGTCAGCGCCCTCGATCACTGGCAGCACCATGAGCCGTTGCTTGCGCGGATCCCGACGCCATTCGGGTTTGCAAACCGGCTCATGGGCCAGTGGCTCAGGCAGGTGTCCCCCCGACTCAAGCCGGTCCCGTTGAAGCAAACGCACACGCCGATCACAGACCCCCGGCGTGTATTCATCCGCTACCTGCCCGGCACGTCGAGGACGCCGTGGGGCCACCCGCGAATCGCAGCGGCGAACGTGATCGTCGCGCCGGATGAAACGCCCGTCACGCTGAGTCAGGCACTGTTGAGCCGGTTCAGGGCACTTCCGCCCCAGGGTTACGATGATGAAGGCGGTCGCTGGGTCGTCTACGCAGACCCGAGCGGCAACGGGGCGTGGTCGCCCGAGGCGGAATTGAACATCAGCGCCGCCAGCGTCGAGGCCTACATCCAGGGCATCGACTTTCTCGGCCTCATGCAGCGTCGACTCGACCAGTTCTGGCGGCAGCAACGCACTGACATCGAGCGTTCGCTCTGGTCAACCTTCGTCAGCAAGGCGCTGCTGGCCCTCAAGAGCGGTGATCTTTCCATGGGCAGTTTCCAGAGGGTGATCGATGCCGTGGAGCAGGCGCAGCAGGTGCCTGCGCCACAGGCGCCGCTTGTCGTTGCAGAACGGGTCCGCTGGAGCACTGTGGGCTTTCACGTGAGCAGCGGACTGCCACTGAGCACCCACTGCCCTCCCTGCGTGGGCTTGCTGATGATGCGTGCTGCGGACCAAGAAAGTGGGGTGCTTTATCAGGCCGGGCAGTCCACGCCGTTCGTGCCATTCAGTGATGGTCAGCAGCTCATCGACCACCTGACGACCGCTGCCGCCGACCCTGCATGGCGCGAGACTGTGCTCAATTACATGCCGCGCCGTTTTCACGCCAGGCTCGGTTATATCCTCGAACTGTGGGGCGGGGTCCGAGCGCCGGCCGAACCGGTGTCGATCCTGCGCCCCTGGACCGAGCCACTCTACAGCCCGGACACCCATGCCGCCCGGCAGCGTGAACTGTGCGAGCAGGAAGTGTCCGGCTCGCCCATGGCGTTCATCTGTGAGGGCCTGCGTCTTAACAGCCAGTACGACGCCGAGGACAGCATCGTGACCGACCGCGAGCAGGCACTCGGCGCCTGGATTCAACACCTCAATCGCCTGCAACTGTTATTGGCACCTATGGCGCTCGTGCTGCCGGCGGCCTCCATTGCGGCGCTGACGGCCAGCGCGGCCAGCGTTGCGCTGGGCATTCAGGCCGCCAACCTCCCCGGCGGCCGTCAGGAGGAACGGCGCCAGGTGATGTTCGCCATTCTGTCCCTGGGGTTATTGCACATGGCACCGGCCACGCCACGATTGTTCCAGGCGTTCAGCAAACTGGCAGCGCCGGCAGCAGCACTGGGCCGAGGGCTGACTCGAGTGAAGACTGCGCTGCCGGCACGCAATTTCGGCGATTGGCTGCGCAGGGCGACCCACCCGCGCAAAACGCTGCTCAAGCCGTTCTTCAATGGAGCGGGCCTGATGAAGACGTGGAGCGTGGCGGGTAATGCCGAATTCGGCACGTCGTCAGTTCAGGTATGGAAGCTGGGGCGCAAATTTCTGCTGTGGACATCGGACCGGACCCAGGCACGCACCCTGGTCGTCAGCAGCCACGGCTACTACTTGCCATGGACGCGCACGACGGCCATTCCCAACGGCACCGAACTGCGAACTTACGCGCCCCACGGTCACGAGCTGGTCGACCCGATGCTGCACCGGATCGCCAGCCAGTCGGTGCGGCCCTACGCCCTGCTGAACACTGCGCAGCCGGTGCCCGGCCCCGGCGTCGGGCCCTTTCCGGACATGTTCGCCCGGGACACGCTGATGGCCGGCACCTCGCTGCCCGGGCGCATCAAGAATTACACCCTGGCGAAATTTCAGAGCGAACACTATGAAAGTTATCGGGAGATCAGCCAGATCGTGCGCAACAGTCATCAACCGCCGCTGCCCGGCCCGCTCGCTGCAACGCCCATGGATGTGCTGACCGTGCGCAACCGGTTCGGCATGACCCGCCCGACCCTGGAGGATCTGTTCAGCGAACTGAGTCGGCAAGGCATTCACTACGACAACATCCTGCTGGTGCATTGCCGCTGTCCTGCCGTGGGTTCTATGCTGGGGCGCGCGCCCTCTTTCGTCGCCCCGCACGGCCAGTCGCCGATCACCCCGTAGGCGCGTTGCCCGGGATCACATGCTCATGGCGCGAGACAGGGCCGCGCGCTAGCATTGGCGGCACTCAAAGTGCGGCGCTCTACATGGACACTCACATCATCGACACGAGCATCTGCCCCGTTTGCGGCGCCAGTAACCGCTGCACCCTGGCTGATCCGCGCACAGTGGATCAAGCCTGCTGGTGTTTTACCGCCGAGATCGACCCGGCGGTACTGGCAGCTCTACCCGAAGAGGTCCGTGGACAGGCATGCCTCTGTCCGCGATGCGCGGGCCTTGAAGCGGCGAGTCGCGATGCGTCTTGACCGTTTCCTCAGCAACCTGCCGCGCTTCAGCCGCAAAGATGTACGACTGGCACTGATCGCAGGCCGTGTGCAAGTCGACGGGTTGCTGGTAAAAAACCCGCTGCACGAGGTCCGCGAGTTCAGTCAGGTACGGATCGATGACGAAGTCCTACAGCACGGTAAACCGGCGCGGTATTTCATGCTGCACAAGCCTCCGGGCTGCGTCAGCGCAACCGTCGACCCGCAGCACCCCACCGTGCTCGACCTGCTCGATGAACCCGACAAGCACGACCTGCACATCGCCGGCCGGCTGGACTTCAACACCTCCGGGCTGATGCTCATCACCAACGATGGGCAGTGGTCGCGCCGCCTGACGCAGCCGACCACTAAACTGGCCAAGGTCTATGACGTCGAGACCGAAGACGACATCGGCGCGCACTACGTCGAAAAATTCGCTGAAGGGTTTTATTTCGCGTTTGAAGACCTGACGACACAGCCAGCCGAGCTGACGATTCTGGGCAGTCATCGCGCCCGGCTGAGCATCGTTGAAGGGCGTTACCATCAGGTCAAACGCATGTTCGGCCACTTCGACAACAAGGTGACCCGGTTGCACCGCGAAAGCATGGGACCACTGAGACTCGACCCGGCGCTGGACCCCGGACAGTACAGAGCCCTGAGGCCCGACGAAATTGCGTTGATCTGAAACCTGCGTCTAATTGCCTACCTGTCACGAAACGCGTGCAACGTGTCTACGCGCACCCCGTTTTGTCGTCAGGAGACATGGAGATGAAGCCAGAAATCGCTGTGCTGGACATACAAGGTCAGTTCCGGGTTTACACGGAGCTCTATCGCGCAGACGCCGCCGAGAAGACCATCGTTCTGGTCAACGGCTCGCTCGCCACGACCACCTCCTTCGCTCAAACCGTGCGCAACCTTCACCCGCAATTCAACGTCGTGCTGTACGACCCGCCTTACGCCGGTAAATCAAAACCGCACAATGCCCATGAACGCCCCCTGACCAAGGAGCTGGAAGGTCAGTTGCTTCTGGAGCTCATCGACCACTTCAACGCAGAACTGCTGCTGTCGTTCTCATGGGGTGGCGCGGCGGCGCTGGTCGCCCTGGCGCACCGGCCCAAGCGCATCGAGAAAGCCGTGATCAGCTCGTTCTCCCCTGTCATCAGCGACCCGCTGCGCGACTACCTCGAGCGCGGCCGGCAACACTTCGCCGCCTACAACCGCCATGGCGTCGGTGAGTTACTCAACAGCACGCTGGGCAAACACCTGCCCTCTCTGTTCAAGCGGTACAACCATAAGCACGTCAGCTCCCTGGAGCTGCACGAGTACGCGCAGATGCACCACCACATCAACCATGTGCTGGACGCGAGCAATCATCCGCAGATGAAAGCGGCCAGGCGCATCAATGTGCCGGTCCTGTTCATGAACGGTATGTGGGACGAGTACACCTCGGCTGCCGACGCCCGGCACTTCGCCCACTACATTCGCGACTGCCATTTCAGCACCCTTCAGGATGCCGGGCACTTTCTCGACATGGAGAGCAAGGCCGCGTGCCTGGCATCGAAAGATGCCCTGCATGGGTTTCTGACGCCCGCGCCCGAACCCCGGCGCATTCATTACAGAACGGGTCAGTTGCAACAGGCGTTCGCAGTTTGACTGGAATGGGAAATGAGAGGGCAGCAGATGGGGAGGAAGGTTTTGCTGCAGCCCCTGATGAGTGCCATTGGACGGCGAATCAGGGGGCGGCCACACAGCATTGGGTCGGTGAGGCATTTAACGCTTCAATTCACCCGCCGCATCTGGTACAAAGTCAGCCGCTCCAAAGGCGTCAGGTTAAAAGCGGGTATAGTTTAGTGGCAAAACGAAAGCTTCCCAAGCTTTAGTTGAGGGTTCGATTCCCTCTACCCGCTCCATCTCCCCTAGTGTTTCCGGGCTTTTCAGCCCCCCTCCCCGCTCTGAATCAACCTCGATTCCTGTCCTAGTCTTCAAAAATGCCGAGCATTGGTACCCCCTTCTCAGGCTCCGATTTCGTTACCGCTAATCCCCTGCTGAAAATCCGCATCACAGATTTCACGCAAGCTGCCGATACAGAGAAACCAGTTGCTCAAAATTCATCCATTGAGCGACGAACTCTCAAGGCAGTGACGATCATGCAACCTATCCCTCTGGCAACCTTCGAATCCATTGGCTGCGCTGAATGCCGAAATCTGGAAGCGCTGGGATTCGACTTCACCATGGCGTTCCAACCTATCTTCAACGTGACTACCGGAGCTCCATTCGCCTACGAGGCGCTGGTCCGGGGTGTCAACGGTGAGTCTGCTGCGTTCATTCTGGGCCAGGTCAACGACGGCAACCGTTACCGGTTCGACCAGGCGTGCCGGGTCAGGGCCATTGAGCTCGCCACCCAACTCGGCCTGCCTGCCATTGCAGACTGCAAGTTGAGTATCAATTTTCTGCCCAAAGCGGTGTATCGCGCCGAGACCTGCATCCGAGCAACGCTTGAAGCGTCCAGGACCTTCGATTTTCCGGTGGATCGGCTCATGTTCGAAGTGACCGAAGGTGAGCGCGTCGAAGACCCGAATCACCTCAAATCCATATTTGAAGAGTACGCGCGCCAAGGTTTCACTACGGCCATCGATGATTTCGGATCAGGTTATTCCGGCCTCAATATGCTGGCGATGTTTCAGCCACACGTCCTCAAAATCGACATGGCGCTCACCCGTGACATCGACCGGGACCCAGTGCGTCGGGCGATTGTTGAAGGGATTGTGCTGGTGTCCACGCGTGTTGGCATCACCGTTGTCGCCGAGGGCATTGAGACTCGCGAGGAGCGCGACGCCCTGCTGGATCTCGGGGTCGAGCTCATGCAGGGCTACCTGTTTGCCAGACCCATGGTTGGACAATTGCAACCGATGCCGCTGGAACTGATGCGTGGCAAAGACGTTGCCGGAGTGGCCTGATTCGTCCTGGCGACCTCCGATGTTGCCTGGGTTGGAGGCCAGTAGTTTAAAGCGAGGCGTCACTCCGCCGCGTGGAGGGCGGCCTGTTCGATCAACGCGGCCACTTCCTGCGGTCGGGACTGGTACACCGAGTGACTGGCGCCTTTGATCTCGATGGTGTGGCTGTTGGCCCGCTTGGCGTACATGCGCTCAAGGTCCGGGTTGATAATCCAGTCTGCCCCGGCCACTGCGTACCAGCTAGGCTTGGTTTTCCACGCGGGCACGCCAGCGGGTGTGGTGAACACTGACGCCGCAGTCGGCTCTTGGGAAATGGCTTCGAATTCAGCCTGAGCCTTGGGCAGGTCAGCCGCGAAGTCCGCCGGATAGGACGCTGGGTCAAGGGACAGGAAGCCGTCAGCGGTTTTCTTCACCGCTTTGGTGGCATTGGGGTACTGCTTGCCGTTCTGCGCTTCGGTTTCACCCTGATCCAGCGCGTGGGCGGCGATGTACACCAGGCCCACGACGTGAGCGTCATTGCCGACATCCGTAATGATCGCGCCGCCATAGCTGTGCCCGACCAGAATCGTCGGGCCATCCTGCTGGTTAACAATGCGCTTCACCGCCGTCACGTCATCGGCGAATGACGTCAATGGGTGTTCAGCGATCGAGACGTTGTACCCGTCCTTGCGCAGGATCTCGTAAACCGGCTTCCAGCCCGAACCGTTCACGAAGGCGCCGTGCACCAGCACGATGTTCTTCACCGGGGCAGCCTGAGCCGCGCTGGCAACGCCCAGCGCCAGAGCGCCCGCCGTAAAAACGCTTAGCAGCAATGACGCGTTGATTCTGTTCATGGGGTGCTTCCTCATTATGCATACATGGTCGGGGCCTTGACCTGGATAGCTAACGCCCGGCCCCGCTCTTCGCTGTGAACCATTGAATGCGCTGCACGTATCTGCAATGTGTCGCTGAGGGCGAGCTTTCAGTCAACACGTATCGGCAGGGGGTCTGGATACACAGGCATACAAAGCTCGCGTTTTTTGTGGGACCGGCTTCAGCCGGGAAGAGGCAAGTGTGTTCGCTGCACCAGTAAACTGGACTAAAACTTTCACCCACAAAAAAGCCCGGAAAACTCCGGGCTCGTTCATTCCATCAACACTTACGCGGCCATACTCGACGACGACAGGGACTTCTTGTATTCAGCTTTCATCGCTTCCATCTGCGCGCCAAGTTCTTCCAGCATCTTCTTGCCCAGCAACTTTTCAGCTTGCGGGAACATCTCTTCCTCTTCTTCCTCGATGTGGTGCTCCAGCAGCTCTTTGACCACTTTCACACGACCGGAAAACTCCGGGGTGGCAGGGTCAGTTTGCTTGAGGTCCGGCAGCACCAGAGCGTCGACGGTGCGGTGCTCTTCCTTGGCTTCGTAGTACATGATGTCCTGCTCTTTGCCGCCCGCCTCTTTAAAAGCCGGATAGAGAATTTCTTCCTCGATCTTGGTATGGATGGTGATTTCCATCTCCAGTTTGGCCAGCAAGTCAGTGCGCTTTTTAACGCCGCGCTCGGTGGATTCGCTCAGTTGAGTCAAGATGGCTTTTACACGTTCATGGTCGGCTTTCAACAGTTCGATGGCGTTCATGGTGTTTCCTCTGGATCACGGTAAGCGGATCGATCTAAGTGCCGACCCTGCAGGTTCGTGATGAGAGTTGCATCGACCGTGCCGATACCGCGAGATATCGAAAAACCCGATTAATCAAGCAGTTAGAAGAACAGAGAAAATGCGAAATCGTGCAGGCTGCATGAAACTTCGCAAATGGATAGTGCAGTTCACGAGTTGCTATCCGGCCGATTGAGCTCCGGCAACACCAGAGCTCAAATGGCGACGAGTCGTGTCATTAGTGCGCTTTAGTGGCGGGCACTGACGCCGTTCGCTCTTGATAGGCTGGCAAGGAGGCCGCAAACGCCATGGCTTCTTCGCGCGTGGAGAACGAGCCTAATCGATCGCGGTGTGTGCAGACCCGCCAAGGCCCGTTGTTCACGTTAATCACATCGTAGCCGTTGAAGTGCGTCTTGCTGAGCATTGCGGTATGCATGGTCATCTCCTCTCATTCAAGGGAGTGTTATGGGTTGTCGGATTAAACCTTACACCCGTCATTCACTCTATAGACGTTACCGAGACCAGCGGCACCCTGCTCAAAGCGTTTGAAGCCGGGATGCCGCGTTGACAATGCCGACCTGGGTTTCTATAAGTCCCCTCCGTTCTGGCGTCCGGTCAGTACCTGCTCACCTGAAAGCGAAGCGAGATGATGGAATTCACGGATTTTGATGCCGAACTGGCCGACTGGAACACGCTGCAAGCCGTCAATCCCTGCACTGGATTGCTGCTGGGCAACGGCGCCAGTCTTGCCGTGTGGAAGAACTTCGCCTACGACTCGCTGTTCGAGCTGGCGCAGACCACGCGCAACAAACCCTTGAGCGCCACCGAGCTGGCGCTGTTCAAATCCATGGAAACGGAGAATTTCGAGCCCGTGCTCAGCGGCTTGAAAGTCGCGATGCGGGTCAACGCGGCGCTGACGATTGGTTCGTCATCGCCACGCAACCGCTATTTCGCGATCAAGGAAGCCCTGATTCATGGCATCCGCTCGGCGCATATTCCGTGGCGGCTGATGGAGGCGCCGACTATTGGCAAGATCAGCGAAGCCCTGAGCCAGTATCAGACGGTGTACTCCACCAACTACGACCTGCTGGCGTACTGGGCAGCGATGCATGGCGCGCAGCCGTTCGATGATCTGTTCGACGACGATGCGATATTCAACCTGCACCGCACCGACAGCCACGCCACGCGGATTTTGTACCTGCATGGCGGCATGCACCTGGTGAAGAACTTCGATGGCACGGCGCGCAAGTTGCTGTCTTCGGAGAGCACGCTGCTGGGCAGTTTCGCGATCAACGCACTGGAAGATGTGCCGCTGTTTGTCTGTGAGGGCCGTAGCGACGACAAGATGAAGATCATCCGCGGTTCGGACTATCTGTCGTTTTGCCACGCCCAGCTGGCGCAGCATGAGGGCGCGCTGTGTGTCTTCGGCCACTCGCTGGGCAAGCAGGATCGACATATCCTCAACGCCATTCTCCAGGCCCGTCCCCAGCGCATCGCCATCTCGGTGCTGCCGCGCAGTGACGCGTTCATCCAGCACCAAAAACGCCGCTACAGCGAACTGTTTGAAGGGCAGAACATCGAGCTGACATTCTTCAGCGCCACCACCCATCCGCTGGGCGATCCGACGCTTGCGGTGCCGGTGGCAAGGCTGAAAGAAGCGCTGGAGTTGAAGAAGAGCTGAGGGTTAGCGTAAGAGTTGGCCCGCCGCCGGATATCCCGCCAGGTTGTTCACCCAAGAACTGACGACGAACGCTGATCTTGTGGGAGTGAGCTTGCTCACGAATAGGCCGTCACAGGCTGCCAACTTTCAGCGACCATAAGTCAGTCTTCGCGAGCAAGCTCGCTCCCACAGGTGCCGTGCCAGTCGGGCGAGCGTGGGCATCAGGGAGGTACTCCCAGAACAAACCGGACCCTACAGGTCCGGTCTTGCAATCACTCACCGCTTCAAATCTTCCCAGCCGCTGCCCTTTATTCGTTACCTTCCGACAACGACCCCACGACCACTGCACCACCCTGCGTGTGTTTATTGACGCTGGTGGCGACCGATTCGGTGGTCAGGCGCATGCTGCTGAGGGCGGCGAGTCGGTCGCTGCTTGTCGTGTGTACGACGCTGCCTGACCAGTGAGCCGCCACCGTCGCCATCCATGCGAAAAGGAATACCACGACACCCTGCAACGCCCATTTTTCGATAACCGACACGATGGTTCTCCTGGCTGAATTCGACGGCACCAATTTGACCTTGTAACTGTTGCAGGAACGTTGCATTCAACTTCTGCACCAACATTTGAGGCGATTGAGTGCTCGTCAGGAAAATCCTCGAAAACGGCAGTTCCCCCCTTGACCGATTCCCGGCTGAAGCCTTTGAAGTGTACGGACGATTCCGCGCGCATCTGTAAAGGCCCGCCATCCCGGTTCTGTGGCTGAATACGCCTGCGTTTCGCACCAACAAGAACAAGGCACGCCCCCTTATGTCCTCTCGTGAAAACACCGGAATGGTCCTCGGACTGATCGGCGTGGTGATCTTCAGCCTGACGCTGCCCATGACCCGCATCGTGGTGCAGGAAATCCACCCCTTGCTCAACGGTCTCGGCCGCGCTCTGTTTGCGGCGGTGCCGGCGGCGGCGTTACTGCTGTGGCGCAGAGAAAAATGGCCGACCCGCGCGCAGTTCAAGGCGCTGGTGGTGGTGGCGCTGGGGGTGATCGTCGGGTTTCCGGTGCTGTCGGCCTGGGCCATGAAAACCCTGCCCGCCTCCCACGGCGCACTGGTCAATGGCCTGCAACCCTTGTTGGTCGCCATCTACGCCGCCTGGCTCTCCCACGAGCGCCCGTCGAAAGCCTTCTGGGCTTGCGCGGCCATGGGCAGCGTTCTGGTGCTGGGTTACGCGCTGATCAGCGGGGCCGGCAATCTTCAGGCCGGTGATCTGCTGATGGTCGCCGCGGTGGCGATTGGCGGGCTGGGTTATGCCGAAGGCGGCCGCCTGGCCAAGGAGATGGGCGGCTGGCAGGTGATCTGCTGGGCGCTGGTGATTTCGATCCCGGTGCTGATCGTGCCCGTCAGCTATCTGGCGTGGCAGCATCAGGGCCCGATTTCCCCTGGCACCTGGTGGGCCTTCGGTTACGTGTCGCTGTTCTCGCAATTCATCGGCTTCTTCGCCTGGTACGCCGGGCTCGCCATGGGCGGTATCGCGCGGGTCAGTCAGATCCAGCTGGTGCAGCTGTTTTTCACCATGGCCTTCTCGGCGCTGTTTTTCGGTGAGCACATAGACCCGACGACCTGGATCTTCGCCGCCGGTGTCGTGGTCACGCTGGCGATCGGGCGTAAAACGGCGGTGATTGCACCCAAGCCGGGCGCCGCCGCTCGCGTTTAACCCAACAGGCCATCCGCCTGGAGCAAGCGCTCCAGGCACTGCTCCTGAATGCCGTAGAACACTTTCAATTCCTGGATCTTCGCCAGCAGCTCAGCCGGATCCGCCGGAGTCGCGCGCTTGACCGCCAGGATCATCTTGTTCTTGTTGGTGTGCTCCAGCGAGATGAACTCGAAGACCTTGGTTTCATAGCCGCACGCTTCCAGCAGCAACGCGCGCAGGGCATCGGTGACCATTTCAGCCTGCTGGCCCATGTGCAAACCGTATTGCAGCATCGGCTTGAGCAGGGTCGGGCTCTGGATCTGCAGGCGGATCTGTTTGTGGCAGCACGGCGAGCACATGATGATCGAGGCGCCCGAGCGGATGCCGGTGTGAATCGCGTAGTCCGTGGCGATGTCACAGGCGTGCAAGGCGATCATCACGTCCAGTTCGCTGGGCGCCACCGAACGCACGTCACCGCACTTGAACACCAGACCTGGATGCTCCAGCCGCGCGGCAGCGTTGTTGCACAGCGTCACCATGTCTTCGCGCAGCTCGACCCCGGTGACGTTGCCTTCAGCCTGCAAGGTGTTGCGCAGGTAATCGTGGATGGCGAAGGTCAGGTAGCCCTTGCCCGATCCGAAATCCGCAACTGTAACGGGCCTGTCCAGCTTGATCGGCGAGGTCGCCAGCGCGTGGGAAAACACCTCGATGAACTTGTTGATCTGCTTCCACTTGCGCGACATCGCCGGAATCAGCTCGTGTTGCTTGTTGGTCACGCCAAGATCGGTCAGGAATGGCCGGCTCAGTTCCAGATAACGCTTTTTCTCGCGGTCATGCTCGGCGGTCGGGGCTTCGCGCTCCTGCTGGGCCTTGTTGCGGAACAGCGTGCTCTTGCTCTTCTTGCTGAACTCCAGTTGCACTTCATCGGTGAGCGAAAGCAGATGAGCGTTCTTGAAAGACTCGGGCAGCAGGCTGGCGATCAGCGTCTGCGCCTCGGCGAGGGGGTGATTTTTGGTGATGTCGCGGGTCTTGTAGCGATAGACGAAGGACAGGCAAGGCTGATCCTTGACCGTGACGGGCTTGATGATCACCCGCTGCAACTCCGCTTCGCTTCCGACGTACTTGGCCAGCACCAGTTTGATCAGCGAATTTTGCGTCAGGCAGGTGTCCAGCAAACTCAGGAACTGAGCGCGGTGATCCTGCGCAGGAACGGTGGCGGGTGCGGTAACGGACATCGGAGAGCGCCTCGGGAGCGGAAATGCGAGGCGCTATTTTAGGCGGGTCGAGAGCGGTAGGTGCAATTAAATGACGCGGAGCGTCAGCAGAGGCATTCCCACGCGGAGCGCGGGAACGATCAGTTCACTCCAACACCACCAACCGGTTTGGCAACTCGTTGCGCGCCTGGGTCACGGGCACCTGCTCGCTCAGCACCTCGCCGCACGAACGAATGCACCCCATAAAACCTTCCAGAATCCGGCCGTCCTTCACCTGCCGGGTGAACGTCTCGACCATGGCCCGCCAGACTTCGTTGTCCACGCGTCGGGCAATGCCGTCGTCGACGATGATCTCAACATAACGCTCGGCCTCGCTGACAAAAATCAGCACGCCGGTGCCATTGGCGGTGGCGTGCAGGTTCTGTTCAAGAAACTGCCGACGCGCCAGATTGCCCGCCCGCCAGTGCCTCACGCGAACAGGCACCAGCCGCGTGGTGATGCCCGGCAGCCGGCACACCAGCGCCACCACGATGAACGTGACAACCTGCACCAGCAGCAGATGATTGGCGCTGAGCCAGCCGGTCAGCAGGTTGATCAGCCCCGGCACGAGCAACGCGATGACCCCGGCCCAGATCAGCGGCACGTAGGTGTAGTCGTCAGCGCTGGTGGCCAGCACCGTCACCAGTTCCGCGTCGGTCTGACGCTCGACGGTCTCGATGGCGTGGGCAACCCGCTGTTGTTCGTCTTTATTGAGCAATGTCATGCAAGCAAACCCTTCCTGAGCGAACGACTACCAGCCACCGGAGGCACCGCCTCCGCCAAATCCACCACCGCCACCGCGCATACCGCCTGAGCCAGAGCCCCCGGAACCAAAGCCGCCTGAGCCGCCCAAGCCGCCGGAACCAAAACCGCCAAAGCCGCCCCCGGAGCCGATGGACCTGCCGCGCCCGGAACGTGCGCTGATATAACTGATGACCACGAACAGCACCAGAAACAGCAGGGTCACTTTCCAGTCGACGCCCTCATCCTCGCTCGCCGCTGCGCTGCCGGTGGCGCCGACCGCGGGTTCGGCAAGGGGATCGCCGCCGAGCACCTGGACCATCGCCTCGGCACCTTTGGTGATACCGCCGACGAAATCGCCCTGCCGGAACGCCGGGGTGATGATCTGACTGATGATCACCGAGGACTGCGCATCGGTCAGGCGATCTTCAAGGCCGTAACCCACTTCGATGCGCACCTTGCGCTCGTCCCGGGCCACCACCAGCAGCGCGCCGTTGTCCTTGCCCTTCTGGCCGATGCCCCAGTGACGACCGAGCTGATAGCCGTAGTCCTCAATGGTCGAGCCCTGCAGGTCTGGCAACGTGACCACCACCACTTGCTCGGTGGTCAGTTCTTCATGGGCGCGCAGCATCTGTTCGAGATGCTCTTTGCTCGGGCCGTCGATCATCCCGGCGGTGTCGACGACGCGCCCGGTCAGCGGCGGAAACGTGAGGTCGGCTTGCGCCCACTGGGCAAATACGCCCACCGACATCGCCAGTAACGCGACCAGCACTCCCCGCCGCGCGCGTCCCATCAGAATTTCACTTGTGGCGCTTTGTCAGCGTCAGCGGCAGTGGCTTCGAAGTTCGGACGCACCGGCAGATCGCTGTACATCACGGTATGCCACAGACGGCCCGGGAAGGTGCGGATCTCGGTGTTGTAACGCTCGACCGCCGTGATGAAGTCGCGACGGGCCACCGCGATACGGTTTTCCGTGCCTTCAAGCTGGGACTGCAGCGCGAGGAAGTTCTGGTTGGATTTGAGGTCCGGATAGCGCTCCGAGACCACCATCAAACGGCTCAATGCGCCGGTCAGCTGACCTTGTGCGTCCTGGAACTGCTTGAGTTTGGCCGGATCGTTCAGGGTGCTGGCGTCCACCTGAATCGACGTCGCCTTGGCCCGCGCTTCGATGACCGCGGTCAGAGTGTCCTGCTCTTGCTTGGCGTAGCCCTTCACCGTTTCCACCAAGTTGGGGACCAGGTCGGCGCGGCGCTGATACTGGTTCTGCACCTGGGCCCAGGCAGCCTTGACCTGCTCGTCATAGGTCGGAATGTTGTTGATCCCGCAGCCGGACAACAGGGTCGTCAGCAGCATCATCAACGCCAGTGACAATTTGTAACGACTGCCCCGGCTGTGGTCATAACGCTCTGTTTGCATGGCGTGCGTGCTCCCTGTACTCATCAATAGTTAGTCCTGTCAGTCATGACTTTAGCCAAACCGGACGATCCCCGGCATAATCCCGCCCCATCGCGTTGTCGGGGCTCTGGATTGCCGGGCCACAATCAGATAAAACTCGTTGCGCTACTGATGCTCATATGAGGCAGGAGTTCAGCGACGTTGCCGTCCTGACAACAATAAAACCAAAGGTTAGACACCTATAACAACGGCTGACCGGTATTACGTGCGAGTTGCCGGCAACGCCTTGAGAAAACCATTCATGAATAAGCTGTGTTTCCTGAGTCTCGTCATCGGCCTGGTCAGTCAGTCCGCCTGGGCCGAAAACGCCACCACTGGCGTTGGCACCCCTTCTACGCTGCAAGCCAAGAATGCATTCATCGCCAACCTGATGAAGCAAATGACCCTCGACGAGAAGATCGGTCAACTGCGCCTGATCAGCATCGGCCCGGAAATGCCCAAGTCGGAAATCGTCAAGGAAATCGCCGCAGGCCGCATCGGTGGCACGTTCAACTCCGTCGTGCTGCCGGACAACCGTGCCATGCAGGACGCCGCCGGGCACAGCCGCAACAAGATCCCGATGTTCTTCGCCTACGACGTCGTCCACGGCCAGCGCACGGTATTCCCGATCAGCCTGGGTCTCGCGTCGACCTGGGACATGAACGCCATCACCCGCACCGGTCGCGTGTCAGCGATCGAAGCAGCGGCCGACGGCGTGGACATGACCTTTGCGCCGATGGTCGACATCACCCGCGACGCGCGCTGGGGCCGCAGCTCTGAAGGCTTCGGCGAGGACACCTATCTGGTGTCGCGCATCTCCGCCACCATGACCCGCGCGTTTCAGGGCACCAGCATGCAGGCGCCCAACAGCATCATGGCGGTGGTCAAACACTTCGCCCTGTATGGCGCGGTCGAGGGCGGTCGCGACTACAACACCGTCGACATGAGCCCGGTGCGCATGCAGCAGGACTACCTGCCGCCCTATCGCGCCTCGATTGATGCCGGCGCAGGCGGCGTGATGATCGCGCTCAATTCCATCAACGGCGTGCCTTCCACGTCCAACGCCTGGCTGCTGCAGGATGTCTTGCGCAGGGACTGGGGCTTCAAGGGCGTAACCGTCAGCGACCACGGCGCGATCAAGGAATTGATCGACCACGGCGTGGCCAAGGACTTCCGCGAAGCGGCCAAGCTGGCGATCAAGGCCGGTGTCGACCTGAGCATGAACGACAAGGCCTACGGCGAAGAGCTGCCGGATCTGGTAAAGAGCGGCGAAGTGTCGGTCAAAGAAGTCGATAACGCCGTGCGTGAAGTGCTTGGCGCCAAGTGGGAAATGGGCCTGTTCGCTAACCCGTACCTGCGCATCGGCGCGGCAGTGGACGACCCGGCCGACCGCAACGCAGAGAACCGTCTGCACCGTGCCGAAGCCCGCGATGTCGCGCGCAAGAGCGTCGTGCTGCTGAAGAACCAGAACGACACCCTGCCGCTGAAGAAGCAAGGCACCATTGCCGTGATCGGCCCGCTGGCCAAGAGCTCGATGGACATGATGGGCAGTTGGTCAGCGGCCGGGCTGGCGCGCCAGACCGTCAACGCTTATGACGGCATTGCGGCGGCGGTCGGCGACAAGGCCAAGCTGGTTTATGCACTGGGCTCCAATATCACCGACAACCAGCACGCCATTACCTACCTGAACAAGATGGACGACCAGATCGCCATCGACCCGCGTCCAGAGCAGGAGATGATCGACGAAGCGGTCAAGGCCGCGCAGCAGGCGGACGTGGTGGTTGCGGTGGTCGGTGAGTCGCGCAACATGTCCCACGAAGCGGCGAGCCGTGTCGACCTGGTGATCCCGGGCCGTCAACGGGAGCTGATCCGCGCGCTCAAAGCCACCGGCAAACCGCTGGTGCTGGTGCTAATGAACGGCCGGCCACTGGCGCTGGGTGAAGAAAACGAGTTGGCCGACGCCATGGTGGAAAGCTGGTTCCTCGGCACCGAAGGCGGTAACGCTTTGGCCGACGTGCTGTTCGGCGACTACAACCCGTCCGGCAAACTGCCGATGACCTTCCCGCGCTCCGTGGGTCAGGTGCCGGCCTACTACAACCACCTGAACACCGGTCGCCCGTATCGCCCGAATGATTCGAACTACACCTCGAACTATTTCGAAGAGCCGACCAGCCCGCTGTTCCCGTTCGGTTATGGCTTGAGCTATACGCAGTTCAGCGTGTCGGACATCACCCTGTCGATCAACAAGATGACCCGCAAGGACAAGCTGACCGCCAGCGTCATGGTCAAGAACACCGGCAAGGTCGCCGGTGAAACCGTGGTTCAGCTGTACCTGCGCGACGTTGCCGCGTCGATCAGCCGTCCGGTCAAAGAGCTGAAGAACTTCCAGAAGGTCATGCTGAACCCCGGCGAAGAAAAATCCGTGAGTTTCACCCTGACCGAGGAAGACCTGAAGTTCTTCAACCCGTCGCTGAAGTACGCGGCCGAGGCGGGTGAGTTCAAGCTGATGATTGGCCTGGATTCGGAGAACGTGAAAGAGACCACGTTCAATTTGTTGTAAGGCAGGAATCCGGGGCGAATGCGCCAGCCACTGAAAGGAGGTCATGCCCATGCCCCGTTCCGTCCGCCTTGTGCTCTACGTGTTGCTGATCCTCGCCGGTACCGTCATCGCGGCGACGCTGGCAATGCATCAGGCTCAGCGGCATGCCCTCGAAGACGACGCTGAACGTTCCAGGGACCGCCTGGCGCTCTACGCCAACACGCTGCAGACACTGATCGAGCGCTACCGGGCACTGCCGGCTGTTCTGGCCCTGGATCCGCAACTGCGCGGGGCGTTGAGCGGACCGGTCAGCGCGGACACCACCCAGGCGCTCAATCTCAAACTGGAGCAGATCAAAGGCGCTGCCCAGTCCTCCACCCTAGAACTGCTCGACCGCAACGGCCTTGCCGTCGGCGCCAGCAACTGGCGTTTGCCGAGCAGCTATGTGGGCCACAACTACGGCTTCCGCCCCTACTTCACACAAACCCGCGCCACCGGTATCGGGCGCTTTTATGCCGTCGGCGTGACCAGCGGCATCCCGGGTTATTTCCTGTCGAACGCAGTGCGCGATGAGGCCGGGCAGTTCATCGGTGCGATGGTGGTCAAGCTGGAGTTTCCGGACCTGGAACACACTTGGGCGCAAAGCGATGATCTGCTGCTGGTCAGCGACGCCAAGGGCATCGTCTTCATCGCCAATCAGCCGGGCTGGCGCTACCGGGCCCTGCGACCGCTCACCGAGCAGGACCGCGCCGAACTGGCCAGCACGCGTCAGTACGACAAGCAGCCGCTGACGCCCTTGCATCAGACGCCGCTGCGTGCGTTTGGCGAGAACAGCCAGCTCAGCCGCGTCGACGCCCCCAACGAGCAAGCCGATTTTTTGTGGCAGTCGATGCCCTTGCCGACCGAGGACTGGACCTTGCACCTGCTGCGTAAACCCCAGCCTGCCAGTGAAGACGTGCGCAATGCCGGTCTGGCGGCGGCAGGCATCTGGCTGACGCTGGTGTTCCTCGGGCTGTTTCTGTATCAGCGCTGGCGCCTTGGCCGCTTGCGCCAGCGCAGTCGCGAAGAGCTCGAGCGCTTGGTCGAAGAACGCACGCGGGACCTGCAAACCGCACAGGACGGTCTAGTGCAGTCGACCAAGCTGGCGGCTCTCGGGCAGATGTCCGCCGCCCTCGCCCATGAAATCAACCAGCCGCTGACGGCGCAGCGCATGCAACTCGCCACCCTGCGCCTGCTGCTGGAGCATGGCCGTGTCGACGATGCGTACAAGGCGTTGAGCCTGCTCGATCAACAATTGACGCGCATGGCCGCGCTCACCGGCCACCTGAAAACCTTCGCCCGCAAAAGCCCCAGCGGCCTGCGCGAGCGCCTCGATCTGGCGACCGTGGTCGATCAGGCGCTGCTGTTGCTGGACGCGCGAATTCGCGAAGAGCGCGTCAGCTGCGTGCTCGACCTGACGCGTCCGGCCTGGGTGCGCGGCGACGCGATTCGGCTGGAACAGGTACTGATCAACCTGATGCGCAACGCCCTGGATGCGATGGGCGATAAACCGCTCAAGCGCCTGGAAATCCGCATCGACGCACACGGCGAGCACTGGTGCGTTTCCGTCGTCGACAGTGGCGGCGGAATTGCCGAAGAAAATCTGGCCAACGTCTTCGATCCGTTTTTCACCACCAAACCGGTGGGCGATGGCCTGGGCCTGGGGCTCGCGGTTTCGTTTGCCATCGTGCATGAGCTGGGCGGCCGACTCAGCGCCGAAAACGTCAATAACGGCGCGCGGTTTTTCTTTTATCTGACCAAGGCCCCGGAGGCCGAAGCCCCATGCTGAACTCGGTGATAGTGGTCGATGACGAGGCGCCCATTCGGGAAGCGGTGGAGCAATGGCTGACGCTGTCCGGGTTCGAGGTGCGCCTGTTCAGCCGCGCCGAGGAATGCCTGGCGCAGGTGCCCGAGCACTTTCCCGGCGTGATCCTCAGCGATGTGCGCATGCCCGGCATGGATGGTTTGCAGTTGCTCGCCGAGTTGCAGCGGCGCGATCGCGACTTGCCGGTGATCTTGCTGACCGGCCACGGCGACGTGCCGATGGCCGTGGACGCCATGCGCGACGGCGCCTATGACTTTCTCGAGAAACCGTTCACCCCCGAAACGCTGCTCGGCAGTCTGCGGCGGGCCTTGGAAAAGCGCGCGCTGGTGCTGGAAAACCGTGCGCTGCATGAGCGGGCGGATAACCGCTCGCGTCTCGATGCGACGCTGCTGGGCATGTCGCCGACGATGCAGACATTGCGGCGGCAGGTCCTGGACCTTTCGCAACTGCCGGTTAACGTACTGATTCGCGGCGAGACCGGCAGCGGCAAGGAAATGGTCGCGCGCTGCCTGCATGACTTCGGCCCGCGAGCGGACAAGCCTTTCGTTGCGGTCAACTGCGCAGCGATCCCTGAGCAGTTGTTTGAAGCCGAGCTGTTTGGCCACGAAAGCGGTGCGTTCACCGGTGCCCAGGGCAAGCGCATCGGCAAACTGGAGTACGCCCACGGCGGCACGGTGTTTCTCGACGAGATCGAGAGCATGCCGCTGGCGCAGCAGGTCAAGCTGCTGCGGGTGATTCAGGAGCGGCGCATCGAACGACTGGGCTCGAACCAAAGCATCGATATTGATGTGCGCATCATTGCCGCGACCAAGCCCGATCTGCTGGACGAAGCCAGGGCCGGGCGTTTCCGCGGGGATCTGGCGTATCGACTGAACATCGCCGAGTTGCGACTGCCGCCATTGCGCGAACGGCGAGAAGATATCCCGATGCTGTTTAGCCATTTCTCGCGCCATGCGGCAGAGCGCCTCGGCCGCAGCGAGCCGGTGTTGAGCGGTGAACAGCTGAGCCATCTGCTGAGCCACGACTGGCCGGGGAACGTGCGCGAACTGGCGAATGCCGCCGAGCGCCAGGTGCTGGGGCTGGACGGTCCCGCCGCAGAGGGCATCCCGGTGGGTCAGTCGCTGGTGGCGCAGCAGGAAGCGTTCGAAGCCCATTGCATTCGCTCGGCGTTGCGACGGCACCGGGGCGACATCAAAGCGGTCATGCACGAACTGCAACTGCCCCGCCGCACCCTGAATGAAAAGATGCAGCGGCATGGGTTGGTGCGCGAGGACTTTTTGGCGGAAGGTCATGCACAGAGTTGATTTGATCCATGTAGGACCGGCTTCAGCCGGGAAGACGCCAGCACGGACACCCTCGATTTTTGCGGCGTGACACCCGACGCTTTCCCGGCTAAAGCCAGTCCTACAAAGAACCACGCGGGGTGTCAGCAGGACCGGCTTCAGCCGGGAACAAACTTCGATCCTGTCAGAACGGGCAATGAGCGGATTTTCGCTCAGGCATCTCACGCAACAAGCGGATTTCCGCTCATCTACCTCACGCCAACCCCTCTACTTCGGGGCTTTGAGCCTTTGGCACAGCTCCTGCTATCACTGTCGTCAGACCGCCTCGATGCGTTCCTTCTAACAACAATGACTTGCAGGAAATCCCATGGCCATCCCCAATTCTGCCTCCCACGGAGCGGCTGCCACACCAGTCGCCGAGAAAACCACCGGAAGTCGTCTGAAATCCATTTTCAGCGGTTCGGTCGGCAACATGGTCGAGTGGTACGACTGGTACGTCTACGCCGCCTTCTCCCTCTACTTCGCCAAAGTCTTCTTCCCCAAGGGTGACACCACCGCCCAGTTGCTCAACACCGCCGCGATCTTTGCCGTGGGCTTCTTGATGCGCCCCATCGGCGGCTGGCTCATGGGTCTCTACGCAGACCGCAAAGGCCGCAAGGCCGCGCTGATGGCGTCGGTGCTGTTGATGTGTTTCGGATCGCTGATCATCGCCCTCACCCCTGGTTACGAAACCATCGGCGTCGGCGCCCCGATCATGCTGGTGTTCGCCCGTCTGCTGCAGGGCCTGTCGGTGGGTGGCGAGTACGGCACTTCGGCGACCTATCTCAGCGAGATGGCCACCAAGGAACGCCGGGGTTTCTTCTCCAGCTTTCAGTACGTGACGCTGATCTCCGGCCAGCTCATCGCACTGGCGGTGCTCATCGTGCTGCAGCAGACGCTGACCACTGAACAACTGCAAACGTGGGGCTGGCGCATCCCGTTTGCCATTGGCGCGTTGTGCGCGGTGGTGGCGCTGTTCCTGCGTCGCGGGATGGAAGAAACCGAGTCGTTCACCCGCAAGAAGGACAAACCCAAAGAAAGCCTGATGCGCACACTGATGCGCCATCCGAAAGAGCTGATGACCGTCGTCGGCCTGACCATGGGCGGCACGCTGGCCTTCTATACCTATACGACCTACATGCAGAAGTACCTGGTGAACACGGTGGGCATGAGCATCACCGATTCGACGACGATTTCTGCTGCGACGCTGTTCCTGTTCATGCTGTTGCAACCGGTGATCGGCGCGCTGTCTGACAAAATCGGCCGCCGCCCGATCCTGATTGCCTTCGGTGTGCTGGGCACCTTGTGTACCGTGCCGATCCTCACCACCCTGCACACCATCCAAAGCTGGTGGGGCGCGTTCTTTTTGATCATGGCCGCGCTGATCATCGTCAGTGGCTATACGTCGATCAACGCCGTGGTGAAAGCCGAACTGTTCCCGACCGAGATCCGCGCCCTGGGCGTCGGCCTGCCGTACGCACTGACGGTGTCGATCTTCGGCGGTACGGCCGAATACATTGCGCTATGGTTCAAGAGCATTGGCATGGAGACCGGCTATTACTGGTACGTCACAGCCTGCATCGCGGTCTCGCTGCTGGTGTATGTGTTCATGAAGGACACCCGCAAGCACTCGCGGATCGAAACCGACTGACCTGAACGGGGCTGTCGAGCAGCTTCGACCCGCTTACAGAGGGCAAAATCAAGGGCAGCTCACTCACATGAGCTGCCCTTTTGCATTCGCAGGCGTGGCTAAGTGCATGAATAACGCTCGCTTTTCGCAGTATCAATTTCAGCGATGATCGCTACTAATGCGATTGACTTCTTAATAATCCTGAGGCGAGTAAAGTTCACTCCATACCGAGTTACGCACTAATTAATCGATCTGGAGCAACTACCATGAAAACTAACAAACTGATCTTCGGCCTCGCTTTCTCCCTTCTTGCAAGCAGCGCCTTTGCACTTCCAGCAGCTGATGCGCACCACGCGGTTAATGCTGCGGTAGTTGCAGAAAACGGCTCGTCCCACACTAACATCGGTCGCGTTGCTGCCGACGGTTCTGACCATGTAGGTGCCAACCGCCTCGCTGCTGACGGTTCTGACCACGTCGGTGCCAACCGCCAGGCCGCTGATGGTTCTGACCACGTAGGTGCCAACCGCCTCGCTGCTGATGGTGCTGACCGCGTCGGTGCAAATCGCCAAGCCGCTGATGGATCGGACCACGTAGGTGCCAACCGCCTCGCTGCCGACGGCTCGGACCATGTTGGTGCAAATCGTCTGAGCTGATACACCCATGACGTTCTCTCAGCCCGGCTTAATGCCGGGCTTAATTTTTCTGCGTTAAAAACCTGAAACCCTTGTTTTGACTAGGCTTACGGCATCAGGAGCGAAGCTGCTGGCCACGGCAATCCTGTCACTCCATTCCCAGCCCACTCCCCTCCATTGCGCATCGCTAGCAAATTTACACCAACGGAGTCAAGAGGCGAATTCGCCATTGCTGGTAAAAATTGCCCCACCCCGGCGCAAATCTCTCCGCAGCGCCTTAAAACCGGGCATTCCAGCCAACTATCATTTTTAGCGATGGTCGATAGCAACAGCGTTAACTTCAACTTAATCTGCACGCGCGTAACATTGGCTCCATACCCAAGTTGAAAAAATTATTGAACTTACTGGAGCAACACTCATGAAAACTTCGAATATTATTTTTGGTCTTAGTCTGTCCATCCTGGCATCGAGCGCATTCGCTCTGCCTGTTTCCGAACAGCACTCTGCTTTTAACGGCACTGTTGTAGCGGAAGGCGGTTCTTCTCACACCAATGCGTCGCATACTGGTTCTTATCGTCAGGCTTCCGATGGCTCTGATCACGTTGGCGCCAATCGTCTCGCTGCCGACGGCGCTGACCGCGTAGGTAATAATCGCCAGGCGGCTGATGGCGCTGACCACATCGGTGCAAACCGCTTGGCCTCTGACGGCGCTGATCGCGTCGGTGCCAACCGCGCCAGCTAATCGGTGTCCGCATCATCCCGCTGCATGTTTACCGCTTCATGTTTCACCTCCTGAACTCCCTTTGTGGCCCGACGCTTGTCGGGCTTTTTTTTGCCCGGGGTTCGGAGGCTGCTGGAATCCTCACCCAATGCCTTGCACTATGTCGGCCTGCATGCCGCACATGCCCATACCTTGGCCGCCTCGCCGGCACACCCTCATTCAGGAACACACCATGTCAGACGATATTCATTTCTACGAACCGTCCAAAGGTCATGGACTGCCCCACGACCCGTTCAACGCCATTGTCGGCCCACGTCCGATCGGCTGGATCTCGTCCCAGGACGCCGAAGGCAAGCTGAACCTGGCGCCCTACAGTTTCTTCAACGCCTTCAACTACGTGCCGCCCATCATCGGGTTCTGCAGCATCGGTCGCAAAGACAGCCTCAACAACATCGAACAGACCGGCGAGTTCGTCTGGAACCTCGCCACGCGCAGCCTGGCCGAGCAGATGAACATGAGTTGCGCGGCAGTGCCGGCGGACGTGAGTGAATTCGAGCTGGCCGGCCTGACCGCAGAACCATCGCGCATCGTTTCCGTGCCGAGGGTCAAAGAGACGCCGGTTTCGTTCGAATGCAAAGTGACGCAGATCATCCAGCTGCAACGCGCCGACAAGGAGGTCGTGCCGAGCTGGCTGATTCTGGGAGAAGTGGTGGCAGTGCATATTGCCAAGCGGCTGCTGAAGGAAGGTGTGTATGACACCGCAGCCGGCGAGCCCATCCTGCGCGGCGGCGGCCCGGCTGACTATTTCCAGCTGAGCGCAGAGTCGCTGTTCAAAATGTACCGACCAAACGTCTGATCAATCCTCGGCGAACACCAGTTCGCCCTCTTGCGTGACGTCGGCGAGCCGCTCCAGCTCTTTTACGGCGGCGTCGTCAGCGGCGAGCGCGGTAGGGAATTTTTGTTCGGCGAGCACGCGGTGAAAGGTCGGCGCACCGCCCATGACCCGGGCCTTGACGGCAATGGCGGCGCTGTAGCCGTCGTCACCGGGGACTGCGGCCGAGACGGCTTCGTGGTGCTGGAATTCTTTGCGTGCCATGGTTCGACGCCTTGCCTGGAAAATGAAGGCGAGATTTTAAACGCAGGCGCTCGAACACCTGAAAGGTTTTCTTCGCCGGCCCTCTCGGCTGCACCCGAGCAAAAGCCCCGAAACCAGTTACCCCACCAGGCGAGCACCCTCAGGGACATAAGCCGTCTGTGCCTGAGCCGCCGTCACGTTGGCGAAGGTCTGAAAGTCCAGGCTTGCCACCAGCAACTCGGTCACCAGCTCGGAAAACAGGTTGAGCTCAGGCGCGGCGAACCAGTCGTTCATCGCGGAGGGATCGGCCCACGTGCCGGTGATAACCCAGAGGTCCTCGTCGGTCAGGGACTTCTGCAGCGCGAAGTGGAGACAACCCGCAGCAGCGGCCGACGGGCTGATCAGACTGCTCAAACGGGCACCCAGTTGGGCACTGCGTCCGGCGCGGGCGCGAACGGAGACCCAATGACTCACAACTGAAGTATTTAGCATGCTCTGCGCTCCTGCTTTTTTGCGTGCGTGTCTTTTGCGTGCGTGCCGCGTGCCGCGCGCCGGGATCGGGAATCCATGAAACGAGCTGCGACGGGAAGTGAAGGTTAGGGTCAGGCGCGCGCCCTGCGGTAGCCAATTACTGCCCGGTTATTGCCTGATTCTGCGCAGACAGGTTCATAGTGACGGCCGCTCTCGCCGGCGGGCCGCGTGATGCCCATGGACTTTCGAGCAACGATCCCAAGCGGACAGGGCCCGTTTATGGCAACGCAACACATCGGCAACAGAATCAGGCAAGCATCCGGCAGGATTCGCCTAACGCTTGCGCTTGCCCAAAAATAAGCTGTGCTGCATCAATGCCCTGCCAGAGGAATTCCCCATGTCGCTATCCGCTCTTGCGCCGTCCGCCCCGGATGCTCGACCTGTTGCCGAGCTGAGCGCGCAGATGACGCAACAGCGCGCCGAACTGGCAGAGCTGATCCGCCGTCATGCGCCCGCCGATGGCAGTTTCCAGACAGTCATCAAGCCACTGTTCATGGTTCGCCACGATCGTCCGTCGCAGTCGGTGCCGGGGCTGGTGCAACCGGCGCTGTGCATCATGGCCCAGGGCCGCAAGGACGTGACGCTGGGCGGCGAGTTATACACCTACGATCCGCTCAATTACCTGGTGCTGTCGGTAGCGCTGCCTATCAGCGGCAAGGTGATTTACGCGACGCCCGAAGAGCCGCATCTGGCCCTGCGCCTGGAAATCGATCCGGTGGAAATCAACGCATTGATCGCCGAGGCCGGTCCGATGAGCGTACCGACGCGTCACAGCGGGCGCGGCATGTACGTCGAGCGGATCGACTCACAGCTGCTCGATGCCGTCATCCGCCTGATCCGCCTGCTGGACACGCCGAAAGACATTCCCATGCTCGCGCCGCTGATCAATCGGGAGATCCTTTATCGGCTTCTGCGTGGGAGCGAAGGGCATCGGCTGTATGAAATCGCCATCTCCAACTGCCAGACCCATCGCGTCACCCAGGCGATCAAGTGGCTCAACGACCATTTCCAGGAGCCGCTGCGGATTGAGGATCTGGCGAAGGAGGTGAACCTCAGCGTCTCGACGCTGCACCACCGCTTCAAGTCAGTCACCGCCATGAGCCCGCTGCAATACCAGAAGCAACTGCGCTTGCAGGAGGCCCGGCGCTTGATGCTGGCGGACGGCCTCGAAGCGTCGGCCGCCGGTTACCGGGTCGGCTACGAAAGCGCTTCGCAGTTCAGCCGCGAATACAGCCGCCTGTTCGGTGCGCCACCGTTACGCGACCTGGCGCGGCTGCGCAGTACGGTTTGAAGCGCGCCGGTCAGTCAACGTAAACCGTCAGTCGAGGCTGCTCATCCAGCGCTGCTGATCGATCTCGATCAACGTCGGGCCGTCACGCTGACTGGCTGAGCTCAGTGCCGCCTTCAGTTGCTCAACACTGCCGACCGCCTCCGCGGCGCATCCCAGTGCTTTGGCCACACCGACAAAATCAGGCGTGTAAATGTTGACGCCTATTGGCTCGATGGCGCGGTTGACCATGTACTTCTTGATCTCTTCGTAACCCTGGTTATTCCACAGCAGCACGACGATGGGCGTTCGCGCTTCCACCGCACTCGCCAGCTCGGACAAGGTGAATTGCAGACCGCCGTCGCCAATCAGGCACACCACTGGATTGGATTCTCCGGCGTCGCGACTGCCCAGCCATGCGCCCACGGCAGCAGGCAATGCATAGCCGAGGGTTCCGTAACCGGTGGAGGAGTTGAACCAGCGGCGGGGCTTGTCGAGGTCCAGGGTCAGATTGCCGGTGTAGACGGGCTGAGTGGAGTCGCCCACGATCACGGCCTCCGGCAGCACGTCGAGCACCGTCTGCAAAAACAGCGTCTGCCCACGGGTGGCGTCGTCCCAGCCCGCCTCAAAACTCGCCTTCAGCGCCGCAACCTGCGCGGTGCCCCACTCCTCGCGGCGTGGCATCAGCACTTCGCTCGTCAGCGCATCGACCAAAGCCTCGGCGGCGCATTGAGCGTCAGAGACCAGCGCGACCGTCGGCGCGAAGTTGCGCACGGTCTGATCGGGGTCGATGTCGATGCGCAGCAACGCGCCCGGAATCTTGAAGTGGCCCTGAAAAGTGATGTCGTAGTCGGTCTCGGCCAGCTCAGTGCCGATGGCCAGCACCACATCGGCACTTTCAATGACCTCACGGGTGGCATCGAGGGATTGCGTCGAGCCGATCAGCAGCGGGTGAGCGCTCGGCAGCATGCCTTTGGCGTTGATGGTCAGCGCGACCGGCGCGCCGAGCCGTTCGGCCAGACGCGTCAACGCCGGGGCGGCGTCAATGGCGCCGCCTCCCGCCAGAATCAACGGCCTTTGCGCATTAGCCAACAGACTCGCCATTTGCCGGATCGCCGCAGGCGCCGGCCCCGCGCGGCTCACCGATACCGGTGGGCTGTGCAGGAGGGCGTCGGCATTCTCCACCAGCACGTCCAGCGGGATTTCGATATGCACCGGACGCGGCCGCGCCGCTTGAAACACCGCAAACGCCCGGGCCAGCACCGACGGCAATTCAGCCGCTGACATCAGCGTGTGGGAGAACGCCGCGACGCCCGCGACCAGCGCACTCTGCGACGGCAGCTCATGCAGCTTGCCGCGACCACCGCCCAACTGACTGCGCGACTGCACGCTGGAAATCACCAGCATCGGGATCGAGTCCCCATAGGCCTGGCCCATCGCGGTGGTGATGTTGGTCATGCCGGGGCCGGTGATGATGAAGCACACGCCCGGCTTGCCTCGCGTGCGCGCATAACCGTCGGCCATGAAGCCTGCACCCTGCTCATGGCGCGGGGTGATGTGGGTGATCGACGACCCCGCCAGCCCTCGGTAGAGCTCTACCGTGTGCACGCCCGGAATCCCGAACACCCGCTCCACCCCGTAGCCTTCGAGCAACCTGACCAGCACTTCCCCGCACGTCGCCATGTCTTTACCCCTTTGTGAAGTCGTGCCCGACGCCCGCAATGTGCCAGGCTCAACAGGCGACCATTGAAGCTGCGGGGCCGTATCGAACACAACGCAAAAAATGTCATGCTTAGCCATGTCCTCAGCTCATGGCTCGTTCCGTCGATGAAACGCCTCCCACCCCTGCCCGCTCTGCACACGTTCCTGATCACGGCGAAGTGCTGCAATTTCACCCGGGCCGCCGAGGCGCTGCATATCACTCAGGGTGCCGTCAGCCGGCAGATCTCCGGGCTGGAAACGTACCTTGGCTATCGCCTGTTCTATCGCGAGGCCCGAGGCTTGAGCCTGACCGCCCAGGGCCGTGAATGGCTGCCGCGCATCGAAAAAGTGTTCAGCCTGATTGAAGAAGCGGTGGATCAGGTCGATGCCAAACCAAAGGCGCTGCGGATCAAGGCGCCGACCTGCATCAGCCGCTGGTTGTTGCCGCGCTTGATGCAGTGGCAGAAAGAACGGCCTGACGTCCCGGTGCAACTGACCACCACGAGCGCCCACGCTGTGGATTTTCGCCGTGAGTACTTCGACGCTGCCGTGGTGTTCGGCGCTCATCCGGGTGATTTCACTCACGTGCGGCACCTCTTCGACGAACAACTGACGCCCGTGTGCTCAGCGTCGCTGCTGGCGAGCAATCCCCTCTCCCGTTTCGCCGATCTGGAGCAGCACATGCTCCTGCACCCCACCCTCGATGAGCGTGACTGGACGCTGTGGTTAAAGGCCGCCGGGGCGAAGCTGATCAATGTCGCGCAAGGTCAGCACTTCGACACGATGGACCTTGCGATGACCGTCGCGTCACAAGGCTCGGGGGTTGCCATTGGTGACTGGTCGCTGATCGGTGAAGACCTGAACGCGGGGCGCCTGGTCATGCCTTTCGGGCTGAAAGTCCGGAGCGGCGCGGCGTATTACTTCGTGCACCCAAAGCGCGCCGAGGCGCCTTCCCCGCTTCAGGACCTGCTGGAATGGCTGTCGCTGCAGGCGGCTGAACGGCGCAGCGGTTGAGGGGCGCAATGCCGGCTCTTCCCCAACGGCCCGGCTGATACAAACATTCAATCCCCATCGCCCGGCCTACACGCCAATAGCGACCTACACTGACAGTGTCCGCTCTGAAACGATGTCCTACCGGATCGAGGCAAATGTCATGAGAACCACAATAAAAAGACAGTGCGTTTATGTTGTCGCCGTTGCTGCCGTATTGAGCCTGTATGCCGCAGGTGCTTACCGAATCGAGCAAATGCGGCAGACGCCCCGCATGGCGGTGGTCTGCACGATGGGGCATTGCATGCCCACTGATGCAACGTTCAGCGCTCTTCGTTGACGGCAAAGACCGGTCCGCGTAATGCGGGTCAACGTACTGCGAAAATCCCCACAGCCTGCTATCGATTAGCAAGCTAACGGACTAGACTTGGCACAAATTCCTGCGGCTGTTCAGCGGGTTAATCTGCCAGTCGAGTCCCTCCTGTGACGAGTCTTAATCAACCCCGTTCGGACATCCGCAGCATTCTGTTTGCGCTGATGATGGCCGTCTTCCTCAGCGCGCTGGATCAGACCATCGTTGCGGTCTCGATGCCGGCCATCTCCGCCCAGTTTCAGGATTTCGACCTGCTTGCCTGGGTGATATCGGCGTACATGGTCGCGCTCACCGTGGCTGTGCCGATTTACGGCAAGCTGGGGGATTTGTACGGTCGGCGCCGCTTGATGCTGTTCGGGCTGGCGACCTTTACCCTCGCCTCGCTGTTCTGCGCCATGGCCCAGAGCATGGAACAACTGGTGCTGGCGCGTGTGCTGCAGGGCATCGGCGCCGGCGGCATGGTGTCCGTGAGCCAGGCGATCATCGGCGACATTGTCCCGCCCCGGGAACGCGGTCGTTATCAGGGTTACTTTAGCGGGATGTACGCAGCGGCCAGCGTGGCGGGCCCGGTGCTCGGCGGCTTCATGACTGAGTACCTGTCGTGGCGCTGGGTCTTCATCATCAATCTGCCATTGGGACTGGCGGCATGGTGGGTGGCGCGCAAGACGCTGGTCGGCCTGCCGATTCCCCAGCGCAAACCGGTGATTGACTACTTGGGCACGGTGCTGATGATCATCGGCCTCACTGCCTTGCTGCTGGGCATCACCGAAATCGGTCAGGGCCACAGTTGGCGTGACGAGTCAGTGGTCATGCAATTGTCGGTAGCGCTGCTCGCGCTGGTGATTTTTGTGCTGTATGAACGGCGCATCCGCGAACCTCTGCTGCCCATGCACCTGTTCGCCAATCGCAGCGCGGTGCTGTGCTGGTGCACGATTTTTTTCACCAGCTTTCAGGCTATCTCGCTGATCGTGCTGCTGCCGTTGCGCTTTCAGACCGTCACGGGCGCAGGGGCCGACAGCGCGGCGTTGCACTTAATGCCGCTGGCCATCGGCATGCCCTTGGGCGCGTACTTCGGCGGCCGACGCACTTCGCTGACAGGCCGCTACAAACCGATCATCCTCACCGGCGCAGCGTTAATGCCGCTGGCAATCCTCGGCATTGCCCTCACGCCGCCGCAGTCGGCCCTTCTGACGAGCCTGTTCATGGTCCTCACCGGCATCGCCAGCGGCATGCAATTTCCGACCTCGCTGGTGGGCACGCAGAACTCGGTAGAGGTCAAAGACATGGGCGTGGCGACCAGTACGACCAACCTGTTTCGCTCCCTCGGCGGCGCAGTCGGCGTGGCAACAATGTCGGCGCTGCTGTTGGCGATGCTCGCCGGTTCCGGCATTGCCCAGGTCGGCGGCAGTTCAATTGCGGGTGAAGGATCCGGCAATTTGCTGATGGACAGCCTGCACGCCGCCAGCGGCCCGGCCCTTGAACTGCTGCGCGGGCAGCTGTCGATGACCTTTCAGCACCTGTTGATGGGCAGCGCGGCGGTGTCGCTGCTGGGACTGTCCGCCGCGCTGGCGATGCCCAATAACCTGCTGCGCGGGCGGGACGACAAGGACCGGTAAACGAGCCGGTCAGGGTGATCAGCCGCTGTAGTAACCCACCGCCACCATGAACTCACCGACCTTGCGCGCGTAGGCGTGCTTGTGTTCGATCTTGCTGGTGACCGGATTGCGCCAGTGGTATTCGTATTCACCTTCGGGCTGCTGCTTGACCAGCTCGAGCATCGGGATGCCGACCGGCTTGCCTTCCGGGTCCTTGACCTTGCTGAAGTCGGTATTCACCAGCCGCAAGTTGGTGCCATGGGCCACATAGCGCTTGGTGTCGATGTTCACCACGAAGATGTACAGATCGTCCTGCAGAAATCCGCCCTTGAGGTCGTTGATCGCGCGGAGTGTGCCGTCCTTGTCCTGTTCCAGCGCTTTGGACGCCTTGTCGAGCAACGCCCTCGCCTGCTCGGGCGAAGCGCGGGGCAGGTAATAACCGACCGCCAAAACCCGATCGCCTATGCGCTGAAAATAAACCCGCTTGCGCTCGACCTTACCGTCGCGCCAGTTTTGCCAGCGATATTCGGCCTGCTGAACGCCGGCGCTTTCCGGCGTCTGCAGCACCTGCTTGAAATTCTTCTGCAACTCCGGATCGAGCACCGACGATACGTCGCGGCCAATCAATGCCACCGAGGGTCCCCCGCTCGCCAGCATGATTCCTTTGGTGTCGGTGACGAAGACATAACGCTCGCCATCGACGAACTCGCCCTGGCGGCTGAACTCGGCCAGCGCCTTATCCCCCTGGACCCGGTAACGGGCCACGGCTTTTTCCAGCAACGCCTTGGCCGCTGCCGCTTCTTGCGCTTCATCCCCAGCGGCCCAGCCTTGCCCGATGCACAGGGCGGCGAGCGCGCCAATCAGGAGCTTTCTGCATACGTTTTTTGACACGACTGTCATCGCCCCGCCCCCACTCTTATTGGTTATGGGGCAAGCGTAGACGGGGGATTGCAATAGGGCAGCATTCGGCACTTCAATGGGTACCAGAGATTGAATGGTCGCCGAATCACCGGGCGCGCTAAGTAAAGCGAAGGTAAACGGCCTGTTCAGCGAGGGTCAGGCGCGGTATAGATAGAGGCCAAACGCCATTTAATTCGACGATATATCGCGTAACGCCGGGCTGAAGCGGAGCATGTCGAGGATGCCGTCGACCAGTCGCTGCGCATCGTCCTGCAGCGAAAAGCTCTCGGGCACCAGCAGCCACTGGCCGATGATGCCGTGCACATAGGCATGCAGGCAGATCGCGGCGCGTTGGGGATTCAGGTCAGCGGGGAGCTGGCCTTGTCGAGAAGCATTACCGAGCGCCAGCGCAATTCGCTCGTTGGCATCAAGCCAGACAAACTGACGCTGTTGCCGCATGTCACACATTTCGTCGGTAAATTCGAATTTATGAAACAGAATTTCATTGATGCGGCGGGTTTTAGGGTCGCTGGCAACTTGTTGAAACAAATGAGTGAGAAGCTTGCGCGTCCACCCCAGCGGATCAATTTCATCTTCGCTTTCGCTCGCCCTCGCCATTTCTTCAAGGGGCTCGTGCAGGCTGTCGAGCATGGCCTGGACCAGATCGGCCTTATTGCTGAAATGCCAATAGATCGCGCCGCGGGTCACGCCAGCCAAGGCCGCAATGTCGGCGAGCGTCGTGCGGGAGACCCCTCGATCGTAGAAAGCCTGCTCGGCAGCTTCGAGGATCTGCTTGCGCGTTTCCTGAGCTTCTTCTTTCGTGCGTCGAACCATGGCAGTAAAAACCTCAATGAAAATGCTTCAGGCGCTCTGGTCGAGTGGCCTGCACAGCACGTCGGGCGGCCTTTGTAATGCCTTGTCCCGGACCTACAATCGATGCCCTCGGTGCGTTGGAGTGTCGCACTCGTGGGTGTTTACAAACAACCGTGAATGTAAGTATATTCATTAGCATCCTACTTATCTAGCTGGAATACTTTTCCTGCCCCCTTTCCACTTTCCATGAGTTCAGGCTCCTGACCCGAGGATCTTCATGCAATTCAAGCCAGCTGTTACCGTACTGGTCACTGCCGTCGCCCTGGCATCGCTGCTCTCCGGATGCAGCAAGAAGGAAGAAGCGGCCGCAGCACCACCGCCCCCTCAGGTCGGCGTCGTCACTCTGAAAACCCAGGCCTACACCCTGACGTCTGAACTCCCAGGCCGAACCACCGCGTTCCGTATCGCCGAAGTGCGTCCTCAGGTGAACGGCATCATCCTCAAACGCCTGTTCACCGAAGGTGCGGACGTCAAAGCCGGTCAGCAGCTCTACCAGATTGACCCGGCGATTTACCAGGCCACCCTGGACAGCGCCAAAGCCACCTACGAATCCTCAAACTCCCTCGCTGGCCGCTATAAGCAGCTGATCAACGAGCAAGCCGTCAGCCGTCAGGAATACGACACGGCGGTGGGTTCGGCTCGCGAAGCGAAGGCGGCGGTGCAAACTGCAGAGATCAACCTGCGCTACACCAAGGTCTACGCGCCGATTTCCGGCCGTATTGGTCGCTCGCTCGTGACAGAAGGCGCGCTGGTCAGCAATGGTCAGGCCGATGCGATGGCCACCATTCAGCAGCTCGACCCGATCTACGTCGACGTGATCCAGTCTTCGGCCGAAATGCTCAAGCTGCGCCGCGATCTGGAAAGCGGCAGGCTGCAGAAAGCCGGCGACAACGCCGCGAAGGTCAAGCTGGTACTCGAAGACGGCAGTCTCTACCCGATCGAAGGCAAACTTGAGTTCTCCGAAGTGTCGGTCGACCAGACCACCGGTTCCGTGACCCTGCGCGCCGTGTTCCAGAACCCGGACCACACGCTGCTGCCAGGCATGTTCGTGCACGCACGACTGCAATCGGGCGTGGCCGAGAACGCGATCCTGGTTCCACAGCAAGGCGTGACCCGCGACCTGAAAGGCACACCGACCGCACTGGTGGTCAACGCTGACAACAAGGTCGAGTCCCGCACGCTGGTTGCCAACCGCACCATCGGCAGCGACTGGCTGGTTGAGAAGGGCCTGAACGCAGGTGATCGCGTGATTACCGAAGGGCTGCAATACGTCAAGCCAGGTGCTGAAGTGAAAGTGGCCGAAGCCACCAACGTCAATGCAGCTAACCCGGCCCCTGCCCCGGCAACTGATAAAGCCGCAGGCAGCAAAGGGGAGTAATTCATGTCGAAATTTTTTATCGACCGGCCGATTTTCGCGTGGGTAATTGCCCTCGTGATCATGCTGGTGGGGACGCTTTCGATCCTCAAGCTACCGATCAACCAATACCCGGCCATTGCGCCGCCGGCCATCGCGATCGCCGTGACCTACCCGGGCGCCAACGCGCAAACCGTGCAGGACACCGTGGTTCAGGTGATCGAGCAGCAGCTCAACGGCATCGACAACCTGCGTTATGTGTCGTCGGAAAGTAACTCCGACGGCAGCATGACCATCACCGCGACGTTCAATCAGGGTACCAACCCGGACATCGCTCAGGTTCAGGTGCAGAACAAGCTCAACCTGGCCACCCCGCTGCTGCCACAAGAAGTGCAGCAACAGGGTATCCGCGTGACCAAGGCAGTGAAGAACTTCCTGATGGTCGTCGGTCTCGTGTCCGAAGACGGCAGCATGGGCAAGGAAGACTTGTCCAACTACATCGTGTCGAACATGCAGGATCCGATCTCCCGTACCTCCGGTGTGGGTGACTTCCAGGTCTTCGGTGCCCAGTACGCCATGCGTATCTGGCTCGATCCGGCCAAGCTGAACAACTTTCAGCTGACCCCGGTAGACGTCAAGACGGCCATCACTGCCCAGAACGTTCAGGTGTCTTCCGGCCAGATCGGCGGTCTGCCTGCGCTCAAGGGTCAGCAGCTGAACGCCACGATCATCGGTAAAACCCGTCTGCAGACCGCCGAGCAGTTCGGCAACATTCTGCTGAAGGTCAATCAGGATGGTTCGCAGGTTCGCCTGAAAGACGTCGCCAAAGTCGGTCTGGGTGGCGAGAACTACAGCATTGACGCGCAGTTCAACGGCAAGGCAGCGTCCGGTCTGGCGATCAAGCTGGCGACCGGTGCCAATGCGCTGGACACCGCCAAGGCGATTCGCGCCACCATTTCCCAGCTGGAGCCGTTCTTTCCGCCTGGCATGAAAGTGGTTTACCCGTACGACACCACGCCAGTGGTTCAGGAATCCATCACCGGCGTGGTTCACACCCTGGGTGAAGCGATCATCCTGGTGTTCCTGGTGATGTACCTGTTCCTGCAGAACTTCCGCGCCACCATTATCACGACGATGACCGTGCCGGTGGTATTGCTCGGTACGTTCGGGATCCTCGCCGCCGCCGGTTTCACCATTAACACGCTGACCATGTTCGGGGTGATCCTTGCCATCGGCTTGCTGGTGGACGATGCCATCGTTGTGGTGGAAAACGTCGAGCGGGTGATGGCGGAGGACAAGCTTTCGCCGCGGGACGCCACGATCAAATCCATGGAGCAGATCCAGGGCGCACTGGTCGGTATCGCACTCGTATTGTGTGCGGTCCTCTTGCCAATGGCGTTCTTTGGCGGCTCCACGGGTGTGATCTACCGGCAGTTCTCGATCACTATCGTTTCGGCGATGGCGCTTTCGGTCCTGGTCGCGCTGATCTTCACTCCGGCGTTGTGCTCCACCCTGCTCAAGCCAATCGATCACGAGAAGCACGGGCAGCCGAAACGTGGATTCTTTGGCTGGTTCAACCGCACCTTCGACCGCAGCGTAGTGAGCTACGAGCGCGGCGTCGGCAACATGCTCAAGCACAAGATTCCGGCCTTCATCGTTTACGCGCTGATCGTCTGCGGCACCATCTGGATGTTCACCCGCATTCCGAGCGCGTTCCTGCCGGAAGAAGACCAGGGCGTCATCTTCGCCCAGGTGCAGACACCACCGGGCTCCTCGGCGGAACGTACGCAGACCGTCATCGACAACATGCGCAAGTACCTGCTGGAAGAAGAATCCGGCGCGGTCAACTCGGTGTTCACCGTCAACGGCTTCAACTTTGCCGGTCGCGGTCAGAGTTCCGGTCTGGCGTTCATCATGCTGAAACCGTGGGGCGATCGTGATGCCTCCAACAGCGTGTTCGAGCTGGCCAAGCGCGCGCAGCAGCACTTCTTTGGCTTCCGCGACGCAATGACCTTTGCGGTCGTACCGCCTGCGGTACTGGAACTGGGTAACGCCACCGGTTTCGACGTGTACTTGCAGGATCAGGGCGGCGTGGGTCACGCCAAGCTGATGGAAGCACGTAACCAACTGTTGGGGATGGCGGCACAGAGCAAGATTCTGGCGGGCGTGCGTCCGAACGGTCTGAACGATGAGCCGCAATACCAACTGGTTATCGATGACGAGCGTGCGCAGGCCCTGGGCCTGAGCCTGTCGGACATCAACACCACGCTGTCCATCGCCATGGGTGGCAACTACGTCAACGACTTCATCGACCGCGGTCGGGTCAAGAAGGTGTACGTGCAGGGCGATGCCAGTGCGCGGATGAAGCCGGAAGACTTGAAGAAGTGGTACGTGCGCAACACCGCCGGCGAGATGGTACCGTTTGCCTCGTTCGCCACCGGCGAGTGGGTGTTCGGTTCGCCGAAGCTGTCCCGTTACAACGGTGTACCGGCCGAGGAAGTGCTGGGTACTCCAGCGCCGGGTTACAGCACCGGTGAAGCGATGGCCGAGGTCGAGCAACTGGCGAAGAAGCTACCGGCGGGTGTTGGTCTTTCCTGGACGGGTCTGTCCTATGAAGAACGGCTGTCCGGTTCTCAGGCGCCCGCGCTGTACGCACTGTCCATTCTGATCGTGTTCCTGTGTCTGGCGGCGCTGTATGAAAGCTGGTCGATTCCGATCGCGGTGTTGCTGGTCATCCCGCTTGGGGTTATCGGTGCGCTGATCGCGACGAGCCTGCGCGGTCTGTCCAACGACGTGTTCTTCCAGGTAGGTCTCTTGGTGACGGTGGGTCTGGCGGCGAAAAACGCCATTCTGATCGTCGAGTTCGCCAAGGAGCTGCATGAGCAGGGCAAGGACATCGTCGACGCGACCATCGAAGCCTGCCGGATGCGTCTGCGGCCCATCGTGATGACGTCCATGGCGTTCATTCTCGGTGTGGTCCCGCTGGCGATTTCCTCGGGCGCCGGTGCCGGTAGCCAGCATTCGATCGGTACAGGCGTAATCGGCGGTATGATCACCGCGGTTATTCTGGCGATCTTCTGGGTACCGTTGTTCTTCGTTTCGATATCCTCGATGTTCAAAGGCAAACAGAAACACACTCCACACGATGAGGCTGGCCAATGAGCAAGTCCCTGATCTCGCTGGCGGTCACCGCGTTCATTCTCGGCGGCTGCTCGTTGATCCCCGATTACAAGCAGCCCGCCGCACCGGTGCCGGCTCAGTTCCCGCAAGGTCCGGCTTATTCGCCGGCCCAGGCGGCGAATCAGGCCGCGGCCGAACAGGGCTGGCGTCAGTTTTTCCATGACCCGGCGCTGCAGCAACTGATTCAGACGTCGCTGCAGAACAACCGTGACCTGCGCGTCGCCGCGCTGAACATTGATGCCTACCGCGCGCAGTACCGCATTCAACGTGCGGACCTGTTCCCGGCCGTGGCGGCATCGGGCACCGGCACGCGTCAGCGCGTGCCGGGCGACCTGTCGCAAACGGGCGAGTCCGGTATCACCAGTCAGTATTCGGTGGGTCTGGGCATCAGTTCCTATGAACTGGATCTATTCGGCCGGGTGCGCAGCCTGAGTGAGCAGGCGCTGCAAACCTACTTCGCTGGTGAAGAAGGCCGTCGCAGCACGCAGATCAGTCTGGTCGCCAACGTGGCCAACGCCTATCTGACGTGGGAAGCGGACAAAGAGCTGTTGAAGCTGACCCAGGACACGTTGGGCGCCTTCGAAGAAAGCCTGCGTCTGACCTCTCGCAGCAGCGAGGTGGGTGTGGCCTCGGCGCTGGATCTGGCGCAGTCGCGCACCTCCGTCGAGAGCGCCCGCGTCAAGCTGGCCCAGTATCAGCGGCTGGTCGCCCAGGACGAGAACAATCTGGTGCTGCTGTTGGGCACCAGTCTGCCGGCCAACCTGCCCGCCTCGAAACCGTTGAGCGCTGACATGCTCAACGAAATGCCAGCGGGTCTGCCGTCGGAATTGCTGCAGCGTCGTCCGGACATTCTTCAGGCTGAATACAGCCTGAAAGCGGCCAACGCCAACATCGGCGCGGCACGTGCCGCATTCTTCCCGAGCATCAGCCTCACGGCCAGTGCCGGTACGGCGAGCGGTGACCTGAGCGGCCTGTTCAAAGGCGGTTCGGGGACGTGGTTGTTCCAGCCGTCGATCAATCTGCCGATCTTCAACGCGGGCAGTCTGCGCGCGAGCCTCGACTACTCGAAGATCCAGAAAGACATTGGCGTCGCCAACTACGAGAAGGCGATTCAGACGGCGTTCCAAGAAGTCTCCGACGGCCTGGCCGCACGCAAGACCTACACCGATCAGCTCAAGGCGCAGACCGACTTCGTCAACGCCAACCAGGACTACTACCGTCTGGCCGAGCGACGCTATCGCATCGGGATCGACAGCAACCTGACCTTCCTCGACGCCCAGCGTCAGTTGTTCAGCGCGCAGCAGTCGTTGATCACCGATCGCCTGTCCCAGCTCAACAGCGAGGTCAATCTGTACCGCGCGCTGGGTGGCGGCTGGTACGAACAAACCCCGACCGGCGAGCGTCAGCCCACCGCGGGCGATGTGCCGTCTACCCGCTTGTTCTGATACAACGTGCATGAAAAAACCCACCGATTGGTGGGTTTTTTTTGACCGTTTTCCAGGCTGTTTCAAGCAAAGACCACGGCGGTTACGCCAACAAAAACTCCGTAACGCGCAGGGCAAAGACTTCACCCAGCTCGACGCTGGACAAATGCGCGGCGTAATAGTCGGAGAGTTCGCTGCCGTGGATGTGGTTCTGCAGATAATGCCCGTCCGCCACCGTGGTGACGGCGTCATGGCTGCCGCAGATGATCAGCGTGGGTACAGTGATCGAACTGACTTCCTTGCGCAGATCGGCGTCCCGGACAGCAGCGCAGCAGGCGGCGTAACCCAGCGGAGAAGTTGCCGCCAGCACGTCGGTGATCGGCGTGACCTTGTCGGCGTGCTGACTGGCAAAGTCAGGCGTGAACCAACGCCCAACTGCCCCGGCGCCCATTTCCTTCATGGCCCGCTCACCGCCCTTCTCCACCTGGGCGATGCGCGGCGCCCACGTTTCCGTGTCGCCGATCTTCGCGGCGGTGTTGCACAGAATCAGCTTGTGCAGCCGGTCGTTGGCATGGATGCCCAGCCACTGACCGATCAGGCCACCCATGGACAATCCGCAGAAATGCGCGCGTTCTATCTTCAACGCATCAAGCAGCGCCAGCACGTCTCGTCCCAGCTGCGAGAGGGTGTAAGGCCCTTGGGTGACGAGGGACTGACCGTGGCCGCGGGTGTCGTAACGCACGACGCGGAATGACTTGCTCAGCGCCGGGATTTGCGCATCCCACATGTGCAGGTCGGTGCCCAGGGAGTTGGACAGCACCAGCACCGGCGCATCCGCCGGGCCATCAATTTGATAATGCAGCTCACCGTCTTCGAGTTGTACGAACGCCATGGCAGTCGCTCCGTGAAACACGTGGAATAAGTGTGATGAAGATGGACAGCACGCGCCCGGCAAGGACGCGCGCTCCAAGATCCGGGATCAGTGGTCTTCGTGCAGGTAAGCCGGCTTCTTCGGCAGCCGCAGGCTGAACAGGAAAGCAACCGCCATCATCACGGTGACGTACCAGTAAAAGGTGTTTTCCATGCCCATGTTCTTAAGGCCCAGGGCCACGTACTCAGCCGAGCCGCCGAAAATCGCGTTGGCCACGGCATAGGCCAGACCGACGCCCAGCGCACGCACCTGCACCGGAAACATCTCTGCTTTCACCAGCCCGCTGATCGAGGTGTAGAAACTGACGATGGCCAATGCCAGGGTGATCAGCACGAACGCGATGACCGGGCTGGTAGTGGTTTTCAACGTCAGCAGCAGCGGCACCGTGCACAGGGTGCCCAGGCCGCCGAACCACAGCATCGAGGCGCGGCGGCCGATCTTGTCGGCCAGCATGCCGAACACCGGCTGCATGCACATGTACAGGAACAGCGCGCCGGTCATGATGTAGCTCGCAACCTTGGCATCCATGTGCACAGTGTTAACCAGGTATTTCTGCATGTACGTGGTGAAGGTGTAGAAAATCAGCGAGCCGCCGGCGGTGTAGCCCAGCACGGTGATGAACGCCGCTTTGTGATCGCGGAACAGCGCAGACATGCTGCCCGCGTCCTTGTTCTGGCGCACTTCGGCCGTGGTGGTCTCTTTCAGCGACCGGCGCAGCACCAGCGAGATCACCGCGGCGACCGCACCGACCACGAACGGAATCCGCCAGCCGTAGGCTTTCAGCTCATCGGCACTGAGAAACTGCTGCAGGATGACCACAGTCAGCACGGCCAACAGCTGGCCGCCAATCAGCGTCACGTACTGAAACGAAGCGAAAAACCCGCGCTGCCCCCGCAACGCGACTTCGCTCATGTACGTGGCGGTGGTGCCGTACTCACCACCCACCGACAGGCCTTGAAACAGGCGCGCCATCAACAACAGAAACGGCGCCCAGGCACCGATCGACGCGTAAGTGGGCAGGCAGGCAATGACCAGCGAGCCCGCGCACATCATCAGCACGGAAATCATCATCGAGTTCTTGCGGCCGTGCTTGTCGGCCACGCGACCGAACAGCCAGCCACCGATCGGCCGCATCAAAAAGCCTGCGGCGAAGACGCCCGCGGTGTTGAGCAACTGAACGGTCGGATCGTCAGAAGGAAAAAATGCCGGCGCGAAATAGATGGCGCAGAATGCGTAGACGTAGAAGTCGAACCATTCAACGAGGTTGCCCGATGAAGCGCCGACGATGGCGAAGATCCGCTTGCGCCGCTCTTCTCCGGTGTAGTGAGTCGTTGTCATTATTATCTCCCCAGGTGTTAGTAAGGTCAGCCAGTCTAAGACATAACCTGCAACAGTTAGACTTAAGCAGTAACGTTTCGACATCACAAGGACAACCACCCAAGTCAGCGAGCTGCCCCTTTCGTGGAGGCAACCGATGACTCGGGTGGGTGATTCGCAGAATGTCGTTTAGCGCTCTATTGCGAGGGCCAGCCCCTGCCCCACGCCGACGCACATTGTGGCGAGCGCTTTGCTGCCGCCGGTTTTTTCCAGTTGATGCAACGCCGTCAACACCAGCCGCGCGCCGCTCATGCCCAGGGGATGCCCCAGCGAAATCGAGCCGCCGTTCGGGTTCACCTTGGGTGAATCGTCAGCAATGCCCAGTTCACGCAAGACCGCGAGGCCTTGGCTGGCGAATGCCTCGTTAAGCTCGATGACGTCGAAGTCACTGACCGCCAAACCCAGCCGTGCCACCAGCTTGCGCACCGCCGGGACCGGGCCGATGCCCATGACGCGAGGCTCAACGCCGGCACTGGCCATACCCAGTACGCGAGCGCGCGGCGTGAGGCCGTGTTTCTTGACGGCTTCGGCGGACGCCAGAATCATCGCCGCCGCGCCGTCGTTCAGGCCTGCCGCGTTGCCGGCCGTGACGGTTTTGCCAGGCCCGTTGACGGGCTTGAGCTTGACGAGCGCTTCAAGGCTGGTGTCGGCACGGGGGTGTTCGTCGGTATCGACGACCGTCTCGCCCTTTTTGTGGGCGACGCGCACGGGCACGATTTCCTCGGCGAAGAAGCCCGAGGCCTGAGCCGCCGCCGTGCGCTGCTGGCTGCGCAGGGCAAACGCGTCCTGATCCTCCCGGGAGATGCCGAAATCCTCAGCGACGTTGTCGCCGGTCTGCGGCATGGTCTCAACGCCGTACTGGTCTTTCATGTGCGGATTGACGAAGCGCCAGCCCAGGGTGGTGTCTTCCAGCTTCTGGCCGCGGCCGAATGCCGTGTCGGCCTTGCCCATCACGAACGGCGCGCGGGACATGGACTCGACGCCGCCGGCAATGGCCAGCTCCATCTCACCGCAGGCAATGGCGCGGAACGCAGAACCCACCGCGTCCAGGCCGGAAGCACACAAACGATTGAGGGTCACGCCCGGCACGCTGGCCGGCAGACCCGCCAACAGCGCGGCCATGCGCGCGACGTTGCGGTTGTCCTCCCCGGCCTGATTGGCGCAGCCAAGGAACACTTCGTCCAGCTCATTCCAGTTGACCGACGGGTTGCGCGCCATCAGGGCCTTGATCGGCAGCGCTGCCAGATCATCCGCCCGAACGGTCGCCAGGGCGCCGCCAAAGCGGCCAATGGGGGTGCGAATCGCGTCGCAGATAAAGACGTCACGCATCATGCTTCTCCCGGCGCCTGGCCATGGGCCGCAGCGGTCCGCGCTTCCAGATCACGCAGCGCGATCAGTTCGTACTCGCTCGGTGCGTCGGATTGCACGACCGTGTCGGCAAAACGCACGTCCCAACCGGTGGCGGCGATCACCTGCTCGCGGGTTACGCCGGGGTGCAGGGTCGTTACGACGAATTCGTGGGTGCCCGCTTCCGGCTCCATGATGCACAGGTCAGTGATGATGCCGACCGGCCCGGCGCCTGGCAGGCCGAGGCGCTTGCGGGAGTCGCCGCCTTCGCCGTGGCCAACCGAGGTCAGGAAGTCCAGCTTGTTGACGAAGGTCCGAGGCGACTGCTTGAGGATGATCAGCACTTCTTTGGCCGACCCGGCAATTTCCGGCGCGCCTCCGGCACCCGGCAGGCGTACTTTCGGCTGGTGATAATCGCCGACCACCGTGGTGTTGATGTTGCCGAACCGGTCGACCTGAGCCGCGCCGAGAAACCCGACATCGACACGCCCGCCCTGCAGCCAGTAACGGAAGATCTCACTGGTGGACACCACGGTGTCAGCGGTTTCCGCCAGTTCGCCGTCACCGATGGACAGCGGCAGCACGTCAGGCTTGGCGCCGATGGGCCCTGATTCGTAAATCAGCACCACGTCGGGCGAGGAAGTGAGGCGCGCCAGATTGGCCGCTTTCGAGGGCAAACCGATGCCGACAAAGCACACGGCGCCGTTTTTCAACCGGCGCGCGGCGGCGACGGTCATCATTTCGCTGGTGGAATAAGTCATTGGTGAGCCTCCGCCGCGTGGGCCAGCTTGTGCTTGAATTCACTGAAGTCACGGGTGCCATGGATGTATTCGTCAATCCAGGCGGTAAACGCCTCACGGTCGCGGGCGATGGCGTCCCACGCCTGATAGAAACGGTTGTCGCGCTCGTAATAGCCGTGGGCATAGGAAGGATGAGCGCCGCCCGGCACAACGCAAACTGCACTGAGCGCCCAGGTTGGCAGCACGCAGGCGTTCATCGGCGCCTTGAGGTCATCGACAATTTCCTCGACCGTGACGATGCAGCGCTTGGCCGCCAACGCCGCCTCTTTCTGAACCCCGAGAATGCCCCACAGCAGCACGTTGCCTTTGCGGTCAGCCTTCTGCGCATGAATGACCGTAACGTCGGGGCGTACCGCCGGCACCGCCGCCAGCACTTCTCCGGTGAACGGGCAAGTGACCGACTTGATCAGCGGGTTGACCTTGGGCAGGTCCGAACCGGCATACGCCCTCAGCACCGCGAACGGCAGCCCGGATGCGCCCGCCACATAAGCATTGGCGAGGTCGGCGTGGCTGTGTTCTTCAATCTCCATGGACTGCGGCCATTGCCGTTCGACGGCATCGCGAAGCCTGTGCAGAGAGCCGACGCCGGGATTACCGCCCCACGAGAAAATCAGCCGCTTTGCACAGCCTGCGCCGATCAATTGGTCATAGATCAAGTCAGGGGTCATGCGCACCAGGGTCAGGTCTTTCTTCTTCTGACGAATGAGCTCATGTCCCGCCGCGGTAGGAATCAGGTGAGTAAAGCCTTCCAGTGCAACGATGTCGCCGTCGTTGACCAACTGCTTCACGGCCTCGTGAAGGGAAAGAATTGCAGCCATGGGGTGCTCCAGGTTCACACTCGGTTGACTTGCCATCTAAGGCGTGGCGTTGAGAATGAGGTTAGGCCTGGGCACGGGCTGGAACAATCCGATAACCGACTAAGTGTTCGGTCACCGAACGGAGAGTGACGGGCAGCTCATGGGTTCAACAGGGTGAGTCAGGTAAACAGCTGCGTGCTCAGGTCACGGCTGGCATTCAGCATGATTGGCAGAAACTTCTGCTCCAGGTCATTGCGCGCCACCCTACCCGCACTGGTGCTGACATTCAGCGCCGCGAGCACCTGACCCGATGCGTCGTAGACCGGCACGGCGATTGAACGCAAACCCTGCTCCAGTTCCTGATCGACAATGCACCAGCCCTGTTGCCGCACTTGCTGCAGGCATTCGAGCAAGGCTTCCGGGGTGCGCAAGGTGCGGCTGGTTTTGGGTTGCAGATCGACGTGGTCGAGGTATTCCCGCAACGACACATCGTCCAGCGCTGCCAGCAGGATTCTGCCCATGGACGTGCAATACGCCGGCAAACGCCCGCCCACCGCCAGATCCACGGAGATCAATCGCTGAGTCGTGGCGGAGCGGGCTATGTAAAGAATGTCGTCGCCTTCCAGTGTGGCCATGTTGCAGGCCTCGTGCAGCTGGTCGCTCATGCGGTCGAGATAGGGCTGTGACGAAACCGCCAGGGGTGTCGAGGACAAATAAGCGTGGCCAAGCGTCAGCACTTTAGGCAGCAGCGAGTATGTGCGCCCGTCAGTAGTGGCGTAACCCAACTTGATCAATGTATGCAGGCAACGACGAACCGCCGCCCTTGGGATTTCGGTGCGATGGCTGATCTGCGCGATGGTCAGGTGCCGCTTGCGCTCCTGGAACGCGTGAATGACGGCCAACCCTCGCGCCAGAGAGGTCATGAAGTCAGGATCACCGGTGAGCGCCTGAATCCTTTTAGCAGGGGACGCAACAATCGGCGGCGCAAGTGACGTGAAAGAATTACGCAATTGGTCGTTCATGCTGGCACCGTTCGTCGTGGCCGCGAAAGCCTTGTAGAACGCCACTCTCGCCTGTTTTCAAACCCACGGCAAGCCAGCTTTGGGCGATTATCGAACGAGTGGGCGATAATCGCAATTGACCGGCCGTACGGTTGCTTATACCTTTCACATGCCATATGAGGCTTCTTTGGATTACTGGTCAGGTACCCACTGAGAAGTCCCGGGCACGGTCTTGCTAACCCAAGGCCGTTTTTGTCTCTGCCCTCCGCATTTATGTGCAACCTTTTAAATACACATCATTGTCCACACGGTCATAAGCCGAAAATTTTACGTCGCCAGAAAACTGCCTGTGGCGTTAAACATTTGACTCGCCAAGTTGCGTCATAAATCAGACTGTCCAACTTAGGAACCTTCGTACATAAAAAAGGTATAAATCCTCAGTTGTCCGGCTGCGACAGTCTCGGCAGTTGACTCGCCTGCGCATCTTCGCGATAGTGGCCGTCATTGAAGCCCAATAACGCTATCGCGTGTTTAAATCCTCGCCCCATCTGGCATGGATCCAAACACACGCAGACATTGTTCGACTCGATCGCAATGTTCAGCGACGGCAGGCCAATACCTTGGTCATCTGCCATCCTGCAGGCAATCAATAAAGAATGTTGCTACGACAGTTTTGTCATTCCGGTGCACGTAGCCGCCCTTGGTTGAAGTGTGAATCGTCCTGGCGCAGCGTCCCTGCCCGATGGTTATTCCTGATCCGATACATTGCGATCGTCAGGTCCGACACTTTCAGACTCGGCGTCATCACCGGGATTAAACTCGACCCGATCAGGTATTAACGTGACCAAAGATGAACTGCGCGCAGAATTAGAGCGCCAGGAACAACGTTACAAGGAAGTTTACGGCGGCGAAGTGACAACATACGCCGCCCAGCCCGAACCAGAGCGCAAGCCATGGCGCAAACGGGCCAGCCTGCTCGACCAGGCGTTCAAGCAAGAGCTGCAAAAGATGGAAGAAGAACTCAAGGAAGAGCCATGAGCCGCCGCTTGCCTGTCGCTGACTCAAACAGCTGACGGCAAGCGTAATCATCGCGTTGAAGGCCAGGTTTTACAGACTCCTCCAGGGTTCAGGGGTGCTTCGCACTTTCTTTTCCGGCAGGCAGTCGACAGGCAGGCGGGACAGAAATTTCGTTGCAGGCTGCTACCAATGAGCGGCGCGCCTATCGCGCAGTTTTTTTTCTGTCATAATCCCGCCCCCTTAAGACCGGGTCAGAAAACCTTCCATGATCGATCTATTCAGCGGACTGGATGCTTGGGTAATTGTGAGCTTGTTGCTCGCCCTTGCGTTTGTCCTCACCTTCGAGTTCATCAACGGCTTTCATGACACCGCCAACGCGGTGGCGACAGTCATTTACACCAAGGCCATGCCGCCCCATCTGGCAGTATTTTTCTCGGGCGTGTTCAATTTCCTCGGGGTGCTCCTGGGTGGAGTCGGCGTGGCGTATGCCATCGTCCATCTGCTGCCGGTCGAGTTGTTGATCAACGTCAACACCGGTCATGGTCTGGCGATGGTGTTCTCGCTGTTGGCTGCGGCCATCACCTGGAACCTCGGCACCTGGTATTTCGGCATCCCGGCGTCCAGCTCCCATACATTGATCGGTTCGATTCTGGGCGTAGGTCTGGCCAACGCGCTGATCAATAACATTCCGTTGGCCGAAGGCGTGAACTGGCAAAAAGCGATCGATATCGGCGCCTCGCTGGTGTTCTCGCCACTGGCCGGTTTCATCGTGGCAGGCCTGGTCCTGTTGGCGCTGAAAGCCTGGCGCCCCCTCTCCAAAATGCACAAGACCCCGGAACAACGCCGCAAGCTCGATGACAAAAAACACCCTCCTTTCTGGAATCGCCTGGTTCTGGTGATTTCGGCGATGGCAGTGAGTTTTGTACACGGCTCCAACGATGGTCAGAAAGGCATCGGCCTGATCATGCTGGTGCTCATCGGTATCGTCCCGGCGCAGTTCGTGCTGGACCTGAGCACCACGACTTACCAGATCGAACGCACCCGCGACGCGACCCAGCACCTGAGCCAGTTTTACCAGCGCAACAACGCGACGCTGGGCGAGTACCTGGCACTGGGCAAATCGGCGGCGGGCGACTTGCCCGAGCGTTTCAGCTGCAACCCCGAGCAGACCGAGCCGACCATTGATGCTCTGCTGAACAACCTCAAAGGCGTCAACGACTACCACACTCTCGCACCGGAGCGTCGCATCGAAGTGCGTCGCTACCTGCTGTGCCTGGACGACACGGCACGCAAAGTCGGCAAGCTGCCAGCCCTTGATGCCCGTGAAAAATCGGATCTGGAGAAGCTGCGCAAGGACCTGACCGCGACCACTGAGTACGCGCCGTTCTGGGTCATCTTCGCCGTTGCACTGGCGCTGGGTATTGGCACCATGGTCGGCTGGAAACGCGTCGTGCTGACCATCGGTGAGAAGATCGGGAAGCAAGGCATGACCTACGCTCAGGGCATGTCCGCGCAGATCACCACCGCGAGCGCCATTGCGCTGGCCAACGTGTTCAGCCTGCCGGTTTCGACCACTCACATCCTGTCGTCCGGCGTGGCCGGGACCATGGTGGCGAACAAGAGCGGCCTGCAGGGCGGCACGGTTCGCAACATTCTGCTGGCATGGGTGTTGACCCTGCCCGCCACGGTCGCGCTGTCGGCAGGGTTGTTCTGGTTGGCGTCCAAAGCGCTGGCCTGACCTGACTGCACCGGCTGACCTGAAAAGCCCATTCATTGAATGGGCTTTTTTGTGGGTGCTCTAGCGGCGTTTCTTGCTGCCGCCCAGCAACGATCCCATCAACCCGCGCACCAGTTCGCGACCGATCTGGGTGGCGGCCTGGCGCATCGCACTTTTGACCGCCTGCCCTGCCAGTCCGCCCAAAAACCCACCGGCCATGTCGGCAAAGCCGCCTTCTGACTTCTCCTCAGCGGCGGGCTTCTGCGCAGGATCCGCCGGTGCGCCCTTGCGCGCCAGCAGCATTTCGTAAGCCGATTCGCGATCCACGGGTTTGTCGTAGCGACCGGCCAGTGGCGACCGTGCAATCAGCGCGGCGCGCTCAGCCTGGGTCAACGGCCCGATGCGCGATTGCGGCGGCGCGACCAAAACACGCTGGACGATTTCAGGCGTGCCCTTGTCCTGCAGCGTGCCCACCAGCGCCTCGCCGATGCCCAACTCGGTCAGCACCGAGAGCGCGTCGAACTCGGGATTGGGGCGAAACCCGTCCGCAACGGCCTTCAGCGATCGTTGCTCCTTGCTGGTGAACGCGCGCAGGCCATGTTGAATGCGCAAACCGAGCTGCGCCAAAACGGAATCCGGCAGATCCCCCGGCGACTGGGTGACGAAATACACGCCGACGCCTTTCGAGCGAATCAGCCGCACCACTTGCTCCAGCCGCTCCTGCAGCGCTTTCGGCGTATCCGCGAACAGCAAATGCGCTTCGTCGAAGAACAGCGCCAGCAACGGTTTATCGGCATCGCCGCGCTCAGGCAATTGCTCGAACAGCTCGGCCAGCAGCCACAGCAGGAAGGTGGCGTAGACCTTCGGCGACTCGTGCACCAACCGGCTGGCGTCCAGCAGATGAATCTGCCCGCGGCCATCGCTCGCGGGCTGCAAGATGTCTTCCAGTTGCAGCGCTGGCTCGCCGAACAAGGCCTCGGCGCCTTGCTGTTCAAGGACCGCCAGCCGACGCAGCAGCGCCTGACTCGACCCTTTGGTCATCAACGCGCTGTCGTCGCCGAGGACTTCGGGGTTGTCGCGCAAATGATTGAGCAGCGCCTTGAGGTCCTTGATGTCCAGCAACAACAGCCCTTCCCGATCCGCCACCTTGAACGCGGCGTACAGCGCCGATTGTTGGCTGTCCGTCAATTCCAGCAAACTTCCCAGCAGCAGCGGGCCCATTTCCGAAAGGGTTGTGCGCAACGGATGGCCCGTTTCACCGTGCACATCCCACAGTGTCACCGGATAGCCCTGAGGTTTATGGTGCAACCAGGGCATGCCGGCGATGCGCTCGGCGATCTTGCCTTGCGGGTTGCCCGGGGCGCCGAGCCCGCAAAGATCACCCTTGATGTCCGCCGCGAACACGGCCACGCCGGCGTCGCTGAACACTTCCGCCAGGCGCTGCAAGGTGACGGTTTTCCCGGTGCCCGTCGCGCCGGCCACCAGCCCGTGACGGTTGGCCAGACGCATCGCCTGCCCGATCGGCTGGCCCTTCAGGTCAGCGCCAATAAGAATCTGTTGTGAGTCAGGCATCCGTTCACCCAAGCGTTGCATTTGATATTCCCGAGGGGACTGCGGCGACAGCCCGGTTGGACCGGCACCGCTGAGCGCCCTCAGGCCACCTCGCTACTCTAGCGCAAGACGCTAGCGCAAGCGGCGTAACGCTAGTTCATGGGCGTGGGTGCGACGATCTGCAACCGAACATCTGTATCTGTGGATGGTCAACCCCAGAAGGACCGAATCAATGGACGAAGGCATCCCATGCACATTGCTGACATGACCATGTTCTACGCCCCTGCCAGCGGTGGCGTGCGTACGTATCTGGATGCCAAACACCGTCGCCTCGCGCTTTATCCGGGCGTGCGACACAGCCTGCTGATCCCGGGCCCGCAAAGCAGTCATGAAGATGGCGTGTACCGGGTTCCGGCGCCGCCCGTACCGTTTGGCAACGGCTATCGTTTTCCACTGCGCGTCGGTCCCTGGCGAGAGGCCCTGCGAAGTCTGCGGCCAGACCTCATTGAAGTCGGCGATCCTTATCTGACCGCCTGGGCTGCACTGGATGCCCGACGCCAACTGGACGTGCCAGTGATTGGCTTTTACCACTCCGACCTGCCGCTGCTGGTGAGCAACCGGATTGGCACCTGGCTGGGGGCCAACGTCGAGAATTACGTCAGCAAGCTCTACGGCAACTTTGACCGAGTGCTGGCGCCGAGCGCGGCGATGGCGGACAAGCTGATCCGCCTGGGTGTGAAGAATGTTCATGTGCAGCCGTTGGGGGTTGATCTGCAGACGTTCCATCCCTCTCGGCGAGATCCTGGTCTCAAGGCCGAACTGGGCCTGCCAGCTGAAACCCATCTGCTCATCTTTGCGGGCCGCGGCTCGAAAGAGAAAAACCTGACCGTTCTGCTCGACTGCATGAAGGCGCTGGGCGCGGGTTATCACCTGTTGCTGGTGGGCTCCCATATGCCGACCGGCGTGCCGGCCAACGTCACGGTTGTGGATAAATTTCGTCCTGCCGCCGAAGTCGCGCGCCTATTGGCGGGTGCGGATGCGCTGGTGCATGCAGGGGATCAGGAAACCTTCGGCCTGGTGGTGATTGAAGCCATGGCCAGCGGGATTCCGGTGGTCGCGGTGGATGCCGGGGCTTTCCGCGAAATCGTCCCCGAGCACTGCGGCCTGTTGTGCGAACCCAATCAACCACTGGCCATGGCGGCAGCGGTGCGTCAGCTGTTTGCCGAGAACGCGCCATCCCGAGGCGCAGAGGCGCGGCGTCATGTCGAGGCACATTATGCGTGGGACGCCGTGGTCGCCGGCTTGCTCGGCCATTACCAGGCAGTACTCGGCGCCCGTCAGCCGGTCTATGCCCATGGCTAAGATTCCCGCAATCACGCAACGCAGCCTGATGCTGGTGCTCCACGACGTGGCCCCGCAAACCTGGCCGGATTATCGACCCTTCGTTGAGGCGGTCGACAAGCTAGGGAACATTCCCATTACCTGGCTGGTGGTGCCGGACTTCCACAAGCATGACCCGATCGACGCCAACCCGGAGTTCCAGCGGTTGATGCACGACCGCCTCGCACGGGGCGACGAACTGGCGCTGCACGGCTATTACCATTGCGACGACAGCCCTGCCCCGCGCACGCCGCAGGATTTTTTCATGCGGCGCATTTACACCTGGGAGGGCGAGTTCTACACACTTGACGAGCATCAGGCGTTGCAACGGCTGGAAGCGGGCATGGAGGTGTTCCGCCGCAACGAATGGCCGCTTCATGGATTCGTCGCTCCGGCCTGGCTGATGAGCGAAGGCACACACAATGCCCTGCGAAAATTGCCGTTGGACTACACAAGTGATGCCCAACACTTGTATCGTCTGCCGGACTTTTCCGAGATCGATGCGCCCGGCATCGTCTGGAGCGCTCGCAGCGCCTGGCGCCGGGGCGTATCGAAAATCGTCAGCAACCACCGTGAGGCTCAATTGCATAACGCCGCAACCATCCGTCTGGGTCTGCACCCCGTAGACATGCGCCACGACTTTTCCCGCCGTTACTGGCTGCAAGCCCTTGAGCGCTTGTTGAACGACGGCCGTACGCCGATGAGCAAATTTGCCTGGTTACAGGGCCTGAATGCCGCCAGGTCTGCGGCGTGAGGCGACTTGGCTGGCTCGCAGCAGCGCTGATACTCGCCCTGCTGATTCCGTTCTTCATGGGCGGCGCGGACATGTTTCATCGCCTGCGCAACTTCCCGGTGATGCTCCTGATCGGCATGTTCGTCATGGTGCTGGTGGGCTGGTGCATGAACACGATGCGCCTGCGCCTGTTGCTCGGCGACGCCGCCAGCGGGATCGGCATGCGCAAAAGTCTCGCTGTGGTGATGGCTACGGAGTTTGCCTACTGCGCGACGCCCGGGGGCAGCGGCGCGCCCTTGACGCTTGTCGCACTGCTCTCGCGCAGCGGTATTGGTCCGGCGAAAAGCACAGCCGCCTTCGCCACTGACCAACTGATGGATCTGGTGTTTTTTCTCCTCGCACTGATCGGCATCCTGATTTACGCAGTGTTCCACCGGCTCAGCGAAAACCTTGAATGGATGCTCATTGCCAGCGCCCTGCTGATCGGCGCCGGACTTTGTGCCTGTGCCGGTTTCGCGCGGTACCACCGACGCATCATTCTGTTCAACGGTCGGGTGCTCAAGCGCCTGAAACGCAAGAACACCACGCGTATTCGCTGGGCGCGCAAACTGCTGCATTTCCGCGACGCGCTGGCTGAAACCTGGAAAATGCCCCATCGCATTCTGTTGCAGGTGTTTGCGCTGACCTGCGTGCACTGGAGTCTGCGTTACAGCGTGCTGTACCTGGCGCTGCAAGGGTTGGGCGTGAACATCGACTGGGCGTGGACGTTTCTGGTGCAGATGCTGTCGCTGAGCGCTGGGCAGTTCAGCCTGTCGCCGGGCGGCGCGGGAGCTGCGGAGTTGACGTCGGCGGCCTTGTTGGCGCCCATGGTGGGCAAGTCGACGGCAGCGGCGGCGATCCTCATCTGGCGGATCGTCACCTATTACTTCTATCTGGTCGCGGGGGGGCCGGTGTTTCTTTTGATGGTCGGGCGCCCCCTTTTGAACAAGCTACTGCGGATCAAGACGGTCTGATTCGTCTTCCTGTCTGGCAGACGTCAGTTCTTTCCATAACGCTTCGGCCCCCTCGAAGTCCGTGCCGTCTTCCGGCGACAGTGCGTCGACGTCGTAACGGCTCAGGCATCCCTCGCCAAGGGTCGGCGGGGCTTTGGATGTGGCTTTGTCGAGGGGGTCGGTCATGGTGATTCCGCCTGTCGTGCCGGAGAAGCTTCACTGTTCGCAAACAATCGAGTTGCAGTAAGCCGCCGAACTTAAGCGGCTCACCCAAACCGCTTAATCACTGCTTAATCAAAGACGACTGTTTTGTTGTCATGCACCAGCACGCGGTCTTCCAGATGTGCGCGCAAGCCGCGAGCAAGCACCATCTTTTCCACGTCGCGACCGAAACGCACCATGTTTTCGATGCTGTCGCGATGGCTGACGCGCACCACGTCCTGCTCAATGATCGGACCGGCGTCCAGTTCTTCGGTGACGTAGTGGCAAGTAGCGCCGATCAGTTTCACGCCACGCAGCGACGCCTGGTGGTACGGCTTGGCGCCGACAAACGAAGGCAGGAAGCTGTGGTGAATGTTGATGACCTGATGCGCGTATTCCCGGCACAGTTGCGGCGGCAGGATCTGCATGTAACGCGCCAGCACAACAACGTCGGCTTCGTGGTGTTTGACCAGACGCGAGACTTCGGCGAACGCCGGCTCTTTGTCTTTCGGATCAACCGGCACGTGGTAATAAGGAATGTTGTGCCACTCGACCATACTGCGCAGGTCCTGGTGGTTGGAAATCACGCAGGCAATTTCGCAGTCCAGTTCGTCGCTGTGCCAACGGTGCAACAGGTCGGCCAGACAATGGGACTCCCGGCTTGCCATGAGCACGACGCGCTTTTTCTGCGCGGAGTCGGTAATGCGCCAGTCCATCGAAAACTCTTCGGCGATGGGCGCAAAAGCTTCACGGAAACCTTCGAGGTCGAAAGGCAGGGTATCGGCACGCATTTCATGACGCATGAAAAACCAGCCGCTGAGGTTGTCAGAGTGATGGCTCGCTTCGGTAATCCAGCCGTTGTACGAGGCCAGAAAGTTACTGACCTTGGCAACGATACCGACACGGTCCGGGCAAGCAATCACCAGACGAAAAGTGCGCATGTGAAAAACTCCAGAACTTCGCAAAGGCCGCCATTCTAGCGATTACCTGACGACTGTGCAGTACCCGGATGCCGCTGATTTCAGGCGGCAAAAAAGCGCACCCTTCGGGGATAAATGCATTAGTGCCGTACCGGTTCATCGGCGACGGAAATTCGACGCCAGACACTTCGCAGAAAACAGCAAGGTGATGGGCGTTCTATAACGCTACATGTGTATCTAAATCGGAGGTATGTCTGCGGCTATTTCAAAATGCTACGGATAAAACTTTTCTTAAATGTTTACTTGCGCAAACACTCTGATTATTATGCGCCCATCGCATCATGCCCATCACAACATAGGTATCCCCCATGTCACTGATCAACGAATACCGCGCAACAGAAGAAGCCATCAAAGAACTGCAAGCCCGCCTGCAAAATCTGCAACAAGACGACAAACTGCAGAAAGAACTTGAGTTCGAAGGCAAACTGCGCACGTTGATGGGCGAATATCAGAAATCCCTGCGCGACATCATCGCGCTGCTGGATCCAGACTCCAAAATGAAGGCTCCACGTGGCGCTGTTGTGAAGCCGGTCGGCACCAAACGCGCTCGCAAGGTCAAGCAATACAAAAACCCGCACAACGGTGAAATCATCGAAACCAAAGGCGGTAACCACAAGACGCTGAAAGAGTGGAAAGCCAAATGGGGCGGCGACGAGGTTGAAGGCTGGGCAACTCTGCTGGGCTAATTGCCGGTTTTAGAGTCAGCCGTCGCGCAGAGATGTTCGACTCAAAAAGACGCCAGCCATGCTGGCGTTTTTTATTGCCTGCCATTTACCCCTGTGGGCTTAAAGTCCCAGACGCTGTTTCAACATCAGCGAGTATTCCTGCCACTGAGCGAGCACTTTGAGTTGCTCGGGCGTGGCGTTCAGCGAGAGTTCGACCAGCGCACGGCTGAATGCCTTGAGCGTATTGGGGGCGCCGGCCTGAGGATCGCTCAGGCGCAACTGACAAAACGCCAACCAGCGCTGTTGCTCTACAACGCTCAGGGTTTCGGCAAAGTTGCGGGCGCGGTAGCGGAATAACAATTCAGGCAATCGGGGATCATCGAACGGCCAGCCATCGGTAGCCAGTTGCTGGGGCTCGGCAATGCGCACCTGCTCGCAGAGACGACGATCCCGATCATTGATAAAGCCGTCGTACAACTGCTGTTCCGGATCCTCACTGACCGCGAAGTTGTCGTTGGCATAGACGCTTTTCAACTTGTCCTGCCAGATCGTCTGCCCTTCATTCAAGGCGGCCACGCGCGTTTTATAAACACTCATGTCCAGTTGCAGACGCTGACGGTCCTCCTCGCGAAGCACGCTCAGCGGGGCAATGACCGGGCATTTATTAACATGCAGCAATTTCAGCGGAACCGGTAACTGGCCTTCGAGCAGATCTTCGCGGCGGGTATATAGCCGCTGACGCAAGGTCTCGCCGTCTTCGTCCAGCAACGGGCTGTGGTCATGGAACAGGTCACAGACAATCAACGCATTTCGGTTCACCGGATGCCAGGCCAGCGGAAGTACGACGCTGACATAACTTCGAGCTGCGGAAAAACGACCCGATATATGCACAAGTGGCTGCATCAATCGAATCTGATCCTGCACCTTGTGCTTGAAGCGCAAGCCAAAAAGATAATCGTAAAGTTTGGGTTGCTTATCGCGGACCAGGCGCGCCAGCGCGATGGTCGCGCGGACATCGGAGAGCGCGTCATGGGCATGACCATGATCGATCCCGTTGGCCGCCGTCAGCCGCTCAAGTTTCAGCGTAACCCGGCCCTCTTCTTCCGGCCAGACAATGCCCTCCGGACGCAGCGCGTAAGCCGTGCGCACCACATCGATCAAATCCCAGCGGCTGTTGCCGCCCTGCCATTCGCGTGCGTAGGGATCGAAGAAGTTGCGATAAAGACTGTAGCGGGTCATCTCATCGTCAAAACGGAGCGTGTTGTAACCCGCGCTGCAGGTGCCGGGCAGAGACATCTCCGCGTGCAGTCGGGTCATGAAGTCTGCTTCACACAAGCCTTTTTCCGCGAGCCGGTCAGGCGTGATGCCTGTCACCAGGCACGCCGCCGGATGGGGCAGGATGTCATCGCTGGGCTGGCAATACAGGTTGATCGGCTCGCTGATCTCGTTGAGCTGATCGTCCGTACGAATACCCGCCACTTGCAGCGGCCGGTCGTTGCGTGGATTGATCCCGGTGGTTTCGTAGTCGTACCAGAAGATGCTGGAAGTCACGGGCTGATCCTGAACAAAAGACCGGGCGAGTTTAACAGATGCCCCTCCTCGCCTGACGCCAGCAATTGCACCCTGCGGCCCGGGATACTGCGACACAGTTTGTACGAAAGTGGCGGCTGTCGAAGGCCAATAAGTTGTAACAGGCTCTTTCCCACACATTGTCCAGAATCATCCTGTTGCTTAGCCACTCCGGCGTGGCTAGCATCAAACCTCTTTCACCGGCGTACCTTTCTCTATGTCCCTTTCCCATGCAGAGCCAGGATTTACTGTACCGCTTGCCCTGCTGGACACCCGTGTTCGCATGGAAACGCCCGAGGGCATAGACCTCATCCTGCGCCCTGCCGGGTTGCTGTCCCGGTCAATTGCTTTCGCCATCGATCTGATGATTCGCGGCGTTCTGCTGGGTGCGCTGTTTTTCGTGCTGGGAACACTGGGCGACTTCGGCACCGGGCTGTTCATGCTCGCGCTGTTTATCGGGACCTGGGGCTATATGGTGCTCTTCGAAGTGCTGCATCAAGGGCGCACGCCGGGCAAGCAGATCATGGGGCTGCGGGTCATTCACGATGACGGCACCCCGATTGGATGGTCGGCCTCAGTGCTGCGCAATCTGCTGCGCTTCGTCGACATGCTGCCCTTCGGCTACTGCGTTGGCGCGTTCACCTGTTTGCAGCACCCACTGTTCAAACGCCTTGGGGATCTGGCGGCCGGCACACTGGTCATCTATCGGGACTTGCCCCCGAAACGGCCGCCACTGGCTGAAGCCACCGCGCTGATTCCGCCGCTGCCCCTCTTGCTGGAGGAACAGCGCGCCATACAAGCCTTTGCCGAGCGGCAGAGCACACTTTCTTCGGCGAGGGCTCAAGAGCTTGCTGCCATCGTCACGCAACCCTTGCAGTTGTCTAGCTCGCGAGATCCTCACTACCCGGTCCAGCAATTGAATGGCATTGCCCGCAGCCTGGCCGGCTTGTCATGAAGCAGAGCCTGTTCGAACAACGCCATGCAGAAGACTGGCAGCGTTTTGCAACACGCCTTGAGGCGCTGGAAGGGAGTCGCCGCAAAAGCGGGTCCGGTGCTGGCTTCAGCCGCGAATACCGTCAGATCTGCCAACAGCTTGCGCTGGCGATTGACCGTGGCTACGCCAGTCATCTGGTCGAGCAACTCCAGCAGCTTGCGATGCGCGGCCACCAGCAGTTGTACCGCCACCGAAGCCAGTTCAGTGCGCAGTTGCTGAGCTTTGTGCTGGCGAACTTTCCACGTCTGGTGCGTGCCGAATGGCGATGGGTCGCCCTCGCCGGCCTGCTGTTTTTTGGCAGCCTGACGCTCATGGCGCTGCTGGTCTACGGCTATCCGGATCTGGTCTACAGCGTCGTCAGCCCCGCCGATGTCGCCGGAATGCACGCCATGTACGAGCCCGCCGCACGGCGTATCGGGCAAACGGCCGAGCGCGCGTCGAGCACTGACTGGCTGATGTTCGGTTACTACGTGATGCACAACGTCGGCATTGCTTTCCAGACCTTTGCCAGTGGCCTGCTGTTAGGCGTCGGCAGTCTGTTTTTTCTGTTTTTCAACGGGCTGATGATTGGCGCGGTGGCGGGCCATCTCACCGACGCAGGCATGGGCACAACCTTCTGGCCGTTCGTGGTCGGACACAGCGCCTTCGAACTGACCGGCATCATGCTGGCGGGTGCTGCGGGGCTGAAACTCGGATGGGCCCTGGTCGCTCCCGGCCGACTGCGCCGAGGCGAGGCACTGCGCCGCGCTGCCCGGATCAGCGTGCGACTGATTGGCGGGGTGATGATATTCCTGCTCATCGCTGCATTCATTGAAGCGTACTGGTCGTCGATGAGCTGGCCGTCAGCGACAGCCAAATATGGGGTGGGCGCTTCCTTGTGGGTGCTGGTCGGCGCCTACCTGACCCTTGCCGGACGCACGCCCCATGCGCCTGACTGACGCCAGCGTTGTCATACGCCCACGCACGCCGTGGGAGGCCCTCGATCTTGGCGTTCTCCTGGCGCAACGGCACCGCGCCTTGCTGATGACCAGTTGGGCCATCGTCACCGTGCCGATCTTCGCGCTGCTGACCCTGCTGTTGTGGGATTACCCGTCGGTGGCAGTGCTCGTGTTCTGGTGGCTGAAGCCAGCCTACGAACGGCTGCCGCTGCTGATTCTGTCCCAGGCGCTGTTCGGCCCGCCACCGTCACTCAGGCAGGCGCTGAAAAGCTTTCCGTCGGCACTCAAACCGCAGTTGATCGCGAGCCTGACCTGGCGGCGTCTGAGCCTCAGCCGCAGTTTCTATCAGCCGGTGCAGCAACTGGAGGGACTCGACGGGTTGTCCCGGGCGCAGCGCATTACCGCGCTTGGCCAGAAGGATTCCCGGGCGGCGCGTCTGCTGACCGCCCTGGGCAGTACCCTTGAAATGACCTTCTGGATCGGCCTGATGGTGCTCTTCTACGCCATGATTCCGCCGCAGATCGAAGCCGACTGGTCGTGGCGCAGCCTGCTCGACATAGAGGGTGAATGGAACTGGCTTGAGCATCTGACCAACGGGTTTTATGCCTTGGTCCTGATTGTCTGGGGGCCGGTGTATGTGTCCTGCGGATTTGCGCTGTACCTCAATCGCCGAACCGCATTGGAGGCGTGGGACATCGAACTGGACTTCCGCAAACTGCGTCAGCGTGTTTTGGGGAACGCACTGGCGTTGCTACTGGGCGGGTTCCTCGCGCTGACATTGCTGCCGACCCCGGTCATGGCAGAGTCTGCGTCAAATCAATCGATGGCAGATCAGTCAATGGCGGACGAAATCCCCAGCGAGTCGGGCAATAGCTGCCCACTGCCGCCACTGGACAACCCGCAGACTGACGAAGACGTTGCACCACCCGATTCACCTCGCCTGCTCAATCAGCCGCTGACCAGCCAGGCGTCACAGAACGCCATCCATGCCGTGCTTGAACAACCGCCGTTCAAGAATCCCAAACCGGTGTCCGGATGGCGCATCGCCCAGCCCGCTTACGATGCCAAGCATGATGCCAAGTCAGCCGAGACACCCAACTGGCTGGCGCGACTGGTCGTCGGCACGCTCAACGTAGGCAAGACCCTGTCGGCGGTATTCGGCGCGCTGCTGTGGACGCTGCTTGGCCTCACGGTCGCGTGGGTGATCTGGCGCTATCGGACCTGGTTCGCCACCTTCGTGGGTAAAAGCCCACGCAAGGCAACGGCTCCACGAGACATCCCTCACCAACTCTTTGGCCTGCAGGTTCGCGCTGAAAGCCTGCCGACGGACGTTGCCGATGCAGCGGAAAGACTCTGGCAACAGTCACCGCGCGAGGCATTGAGCCTTCTTTATCGCGCACTGCTGAGCCGCCTGTTGACCGATTACCAACTGCCGCTGAAAAGTGCCGACACCGAGGGCCAGATACTGGCACGCATTGCCGAGCTCAAGCAGCCATCCCTTGATCACTTCAGCCATGAACTGACGCGCCACTGGCAGAATCTCGCCTACGGACATCAGGTGCCGCCGGATCAAGCCCGACAGACGCTGTGTTCAGGCTGGCGGAAGTTGTTCGCACAGGGAGCAGGCGCATGAGCCGGCGCTGGATCATCGGGCTGGTCGCCGCGCTGATGCTGGTGAGCCTCGTCATCGCCGGCGTCCCCGCGCTGAAGCGGCTCGAGCGTTATGAGGAAACCGTCGACCAGGGACCCTCGCCTGAGGCGCTGGCCAACCCTTACCTCGCCGCGCAGACGTTCCTGCGTCAGCGAAACATTCAGGTGAAAACGGTTGAAACGCTCACCGCTCTCCCTGACATCCGCGACCAGCCACAAACGCTCATGCTGCTGGACTTCCGCGAAAGGATGACGCCGTCGGAGGTCAAGCGCTTGCTGGCCTGGACCCGATCAGGCGGCCGTCTTCTGTTTGTTGCCGAACAGCTGTGGGACCCGACCAAGGGAAGCAGCGGCGACCTGTTGCTGGATCAACTGCAGATTCACCAATTCCTCACCCAGGACCTGCAAGAGCAGGACCGCGAACGGCAGCGCGAACAGCTCAAGCCGGTCATCCCGCTGAGCACGCTGGACATTCAAGGCCCGGAAACGCCGTGGCCCGAGCTGACCCGGCTGTTCGTGCAAAACGAAAACGACCCGGCCTACATGAGCTTCGACCCGGCCTTCCATCTGGATGACCCCGAGGACCATGCACAGTCATGGGCCAACAGCGCTGACGCCACGCACCTGCTGCAAATGGTGTACGGCTCTGGATTAATCACGGTTGTCACCGACACCGATCTGTGGAAAACGCAGGCCATCGGCGAATACGATAACGCCTGGCTGCTCTGGTACCTGAGCCAGGACAGCACCGTCACGATGGTGCTGCGTACTGAACACGACAACCTGTTCGGGCTGCTCTGGAAATACTTCCCCCAGGCGCTGCTCGCCCTGACGCTGTGCCTCGTTGCCACGCTGTGGCATGCGGGCATGCGCCATGGCCCGATGTTGCCGATCCTTGCGCGCGGCCGTCGTCAGCTCAGCGAACACCTGCGTGCAAGCGCCGACTTCATGCTCCGCCGCGAAGGCCAGCACGCCGCATTGCGCGCCTTGCAGCAAGACATCCTGCGTCGCGCCCGGCAACGGCATCCTGGCTTTGAGACCCTGGCCGTCACCGAACAATGGCAAACGCTGGCACGCATGACGCGTCAGTCCACCAGCCACATCGGCCAGGCGTTGCGTCCGCGGCCGGAGCAGCGCTTGTCCAGCAGCGAATTCACCCGCCAGGTTGCGTACCTGCAAACCCTCAGGAATGCATTGAATGCGTAAGCGGACAATCCGCAGCGTCATATCGCTGCGCTGGCGAGTGGTAATGCCGAATCAGTCTTCGGCTGCGCCCAGAACTTTGTCGACATAGTTCTCGACGAACCAATCGGGCAGACCGATCAACTTCGCCTGTACCTGCCTGTTGAATCTGACGAGCAGCGAATGCTGGTCGATAATGAATGCAATATTTGGGGCGTGGTGTGAATTTTGTAGAGGGAGAGGTCCAGAAAGCCGGTCGCTTTGACATCGTGTTCGATGTCATCGGCGTTCACGTAGATTCCAATGAGGTTCGCCGGAACAAAGTCTTTCATCGTGGATTTGCCGCTGCCATTAGGCCCCGCCCAGCAGCGCGCCCTAGGCACCGGCTTTCAGCCGGCGAACCTTGTGCACCTTGCCCAACAGGTGTCACAGGATCCGACCGGGTCCTCTCAGGGTTCTCGACATACACTCAAGATCGGACACACATGGATTCGGCTTTTTCCTATCAAACCTCGACGCAGCACCGCCTCTGACCTTTGAGGCTCGATACATTCGCATGATGCGGCGAGCCAGGCAGTTCGTTAAGCGGTGCATTGGCAAAATCCCCAAAGTCAAATCAGGTAAGCACTCGATTTATGGACGATAAAACGGACTTGAACATTAGCAAAACGCCCGAGCATGTGAGCGATCAACCGACCGAGCCAAGCCACGCGTCTAATCACCTCCCCATCCCTGAAACCGCAGCCGTGGACCACAAGCACCCCGAGCCGGCCACCTCTTCAGGCAGCCATCTGGCGCAGCAGCGCCAGCGCGCGATCCATCTGGCGCAGGCGGTGCGGCATGAGTTGCAAAAAGCAGTCATCGGCCAGGACGCCGTTATCGATGATGTGCTGACCGCGCTGATTGGCGGCGGTCATGTGTTGCTCGAAGGCGTGCCGGGTCTGGGCAAGACGCTGCTGGTGCGGGCGCTGGCCCGGTGTTTCGGCGGCGAGTTCGCGCGCATTCAGTTCACCCCTGACCTGATGCCCAGCGACGTGACCGGCCATGCCGTGTACGACATGCAGAGCGAGCAGTTCAAGCTGCGCAAGGGGCCGCTGTTCACCCATCTGCTCCTTGCGGACGAGATCAACCGCGCACCGGCAAAGACTCAGGCCGCGCTGCTTGAGGCGATGCAGGAACGGCAGGTCACACTGGAAGGCCGCGCCCTGCCGGTGCCCCAACCCTTCATGGTGCTGGCGACGCAGAACCCGATCGAGCAGGAAGGCACTTACCCGCTGCCCGAAGCCGAGCTCGACCGCTTCATGCTCAAGGTGCGCATGGATTATCCCCAGGCCGATCAGGAGCTGGAGATGGTCCGCCAGGTCACCCGTTCGACGCGCTCCGACATGCTCGATGTCCAGCCCCTGCGCACCTTGATGCAGGCAAAGGATGTGCTGGCGCTGCAACGCATCGCCGGCGATCTGCCGGTGGATGAACAGGTCCTCGATTACGCCGTGCGGCTTGCTCGCGCCACTCGCACGTGGCCGGGCCTGACACTCGGCGCAGGGCCGCGGGCGTCCATCGCACTGATTCGGGGAGCGCGCGCGCGGGCGCTGTTGCGCGGCGGCGAGTTCGTCATACCTGACGACGTCAAAGGCTGCGCGCTGGCGGTGCTGCGTCATCGAGTGAGGCTAGCGCCGGAGCTGGACATCGAAGGCTTGTCAGTGGATCACGTGCTCAAGCAATTGCTGGATCAGGTGGCGGCGCCGCGCCGATGAAGCAACTGCTCAAGCCGTCGAAACGCATGCTTTGGTGGCTGGTCGTGCTCCTCGGCGTCTCGGTGCTGCTCGGCATTCTGCAGGCATTGGGGCGCGGCCCGGTTGCCCGGCTGGACGGCTTTTTCTGGACCCTGCTGTGGGTGATGACTGCCGTCGCTGCGTTGGATGCCGCGTGGCTGTGGCGTCTGCCCTCCCCTCGGGCCAAGCGGCACTTGGCCGGCAGCCTGGGGATGGGACGCTGGAGCGAGGTGCGGGTCGAGCTGGAACACGATTCAACCCGCGCGCTGCACATGACCTTCTTTGATCATGGCCCCTCCGAGCCGGACGCCCGCTACGAAACCGAAAATCTGCCCCAGGACGTCGTGCTGCGTCCACAGCGCACGGCGCAGCTCACGTATCGGCTGCGCCCGGCCAGTCGCGGGGATTTCACCTTCGAAAGGACCGAGATCCTTATCCGCAGCCCGCTGCGCCTGTGGTCATCCCGGCGTTTTGTGTTCAACCATGACGCTGTCCGGGTGTACCCGGATTTCGCCCGGTTGCACAACGGGCAACTGCTGGGCGTCGAGAACTGGCTCAGGCAGATCGGCATCCGCCAACAGCCGCGCCGGGGGCTGGGCCGGGAATTTCATCAACTGCGCGAATTTCGTGAAGGCGACAGCCTGCGTCAGATCGACTGGAAGGCCACGGCCCGGCATCGCGCGCCCATTGCGCGGGAATATCAGGATGAGCGCGATCAGCAAATCCTGTTCATGCTCGACTGCGGCCGACGCATGCGCAGCCAGGACGGGGAGCTGACGCATTTCGACCATGGGCTGAACGCCTGCCTGCTGCTGAGCTACGTGGCGTTGCGTCAGGGCGACGCGGTCGGTCTTTCAACCTTTGCGGGCGAACAGGACCGGTACCTGCCCCCCGTCAAAGGCGCCAGCCAGCTGAACGTGCTGTTGAATCACCTCTACAACGTCAACGCGACCCAGCGCCCCGCCGATTACGCGGTAGCAATGCGAAATATCCTCGCGCGGCAGAAACGCCGGGCGTTGGTGGTGTTGATCACCAACGTGCGGGACGAGGATGACGAGCAGCTACTGGAATCGGTCAAACAGCTGAGTCGACATCATCGCGTGCTGATCGCCAGTTTGCGCGAGGCCGTGCTCGACGATCTGCGTCAAGCGCCGGTGCAGACCTGGCAAGAAGCCGTGGACTATTGCGGGACGGTCGATCTGCTCAACGCACGCAGCGGGCTGCATGAGCGTTTGGTCGCCCATGGCATCCCGCTGCTGGATGTGCGCCCCAGTGAGCTGGGGCCGGAGCTGGTCAGCCGATACATGAGCTGGAAAAAGGCAGGGGCTTTGTAGGGCGCCTGCCCTCAGGCGGACGCCTCCAGCGGGTAGAAACTGAAGTAGTGCTGCAAGGCCTGAATGAGGACAAAGTATTCCGCCGGCGCCGCTTGCAGGCGGAAGCCGGAATCGAACACGCGCGGGGTTTCGTCTTCATGACACCACAGGCAGCTGGCGTCGATATCGATGTTGTACAGGCCGCTCTTGCCGTCGGGCACCTTCAGGCGCAGCTGAAAATCAGCCCCCACCAGAATGGGCAGATCGCTGATCAGCATCAAGCCCTGCTCAGACACGTTACCCAGGCAACCCAACGGTTTATCGGTATACCGGTTGAACACTTGCAGGTAGTAAGGCAGTTGGTGACGTTCGATTCGTCTTTCATTAAGCATTCGGACACTCGCCCTGAGATGACCATTGAGCATGGCCGCGCTAGTGCTTTGGGATTCGGCTGCACGAAACTGCCAGACCCGTGACGCCAGAATCCATCAGTTGAAAAACCGATCACGACATCTGACTCATTCGGCACTGGCAAAAGTCACTGACCCGAATGGCCGATGAGCGATAACCCCGCTTATCACCCTGCTTTCAGATCAGTGGCGCTGCCGCCTTCGTCAAAACACTTAGGTCCCTACTCATCGCAGCCTAGCTCAGGTTTTCCCGATATCCACCCGAAAACGCGACCGTATATCCACTCGGGTGTAACTAGCGTGAAGCAGCACGTGGTGTGGCAGGCGGCGCAAGGTTGTCATGCCCCAACTGGTGCAGGGTGTCCAGGCGGGCCTTGGCGCGGAACGCGTACTCGCTTTCCGGGAACTGGGTGATGATGTACTGGTACGTCTGCACGGCATCCATGTAGAACTTCTGGCGTTCCAGGCACTGGCCCCGCAACATCGACACTTCGGGCTGGACATAGCGACGCGAACGGCTCTCGCGATCGACTTTCGACAGGTTGTACATCACCGCGTCACAGTCGCCCTGGGCGTAGGCACGGTTGGCGTTGTTCAAATGGCTGTTCATTGCCCAGCGGGTGCAGCCACCCAAGGCAAGCAGCGCCACTAATATCATCACGATTCGCATGAGAGTCTCCTGTGCTCAGCCCTTGTATCGGCGTATTCCGGGATTTCTTCAAGGTCGATTTGACGGCCGCCGACCTGCCGATTGCCCAGCGATCCGGGGGGCAGGTAGTGCAAAGGAACAATGACTACAGAGCAATACAGTAGTAGCCTCTCGCTGCGCTTCATTTAAGGAGTTTGTGCATGACCGTTCGCCGCACCAAAATCGTAGCCACACTGGGCCCTGCCAGTAATTCGCCAGAAGTCATCGAGAAGCTGATTCTTGCTGGCCTGGACGTCGCCCGCCTGAACTTCTCCCACGGCACGCCCGACGAGCATAAGGCTCGCGCGAAGCTGATCCGCGACATCGCCGCCAAGAACGGCCGGTTCGTCGCGCTGCTGGGTGACCTTCAAGGCCCGAAAATCCGCATCGCCAAATTCGTCAACAAGAAGATCGAGCTGAAGGTAGGTGACAAGTTCATCTTCTCCACCAGCCATCCTCTGACCGACGGCAACCAGGACATCGTCGGTATCGATTACCCCGATCTGGTCAAGGACTGCGGCGTCGGCGACGAGCTGCTGCTGGACGATGGGCGCGTGGTCATGCGCGTTGACACCCAAACCGCCGACGCACTGCATTGCACCGTGACCATCGGCGGCCCGCTGTCGGATCACAAAGGCATCAACCGTCGCGGCGGCGGTCTCACGGCTCCGGCGCTGACCGAGAAAGACAAGCAGGACATCAAGCTCGCTGCCGAAATGGACCTGGATTACCTGGCCGTTTCGTTCCCGCGTGATGCAGCCGACATGGAATACGCGCGCAAGCTGCGTGACGAATCCGGCGGCACGGCCTGGCTGGTGGCGAAGATCGAACGCGCCGAAGCCGTTGCCGACGACGAAACCCTCGATGCGCTGATCCGCGCCAGTGACGCGGTCATGGTTGCCCGTGGCGACCTGGGCGTGGAAATCGGCGACGCGGAGCTTGTGGGCGTCCAGAAGAAAATCATCCTGCACGCACGTCGCCACAACAAGGCGGTGATCGTTGCCACGCAGATGATGGAATCGATGATTTCCAGCCCGATGCCAACCCGCGCCGAAGTGTCCGACGTGGCCAACGCCGTGCTCGACTACACCGACGCCGTGATGCTGTCCGCTGAAAGTGCCGCCGGCTCGTATCCGGTCGAAGCCGTGGAAGCGATGGCGCGTATTTGCGTCGGCGCCGAGCGTCATCCGACCGGCAAGACCTCCAGCCACCGCGTCGGTCACTCGTTCACCCGTTGTGACGAAAGCATCGCGTTGGCGGCTATGTACACCGCCAACCACTTCCCTGGCGTGAAAGCGATCATCGCGTTGACCGAAAGCGGCTACACCCCGCTGATCATGTCGCGCATTCGCTCCTCGGTGCCGATCTACGCGTTCTCACCGCACCGCGGCACCCAGGCGCGCGCGGCGATGTTCCGTGGCGTTTACACCATTCCGTTCGACCCGGCGGCACTGCCGGCCGGTCAGGTCAGCCAGTCGGCTGTGGACGAACTGGTCAAGCGTGGTCTGGTTGAGCAAGGCGACTGGGTCATCCTGACCAAGGGCGACAGCTACCACACCATCGGCGGCACCAACGGCATGAAGATCCTGCACGTCGGCGACCCAATGGTTTAAGCGACACCGCCACACGAAAAAGCCCCGCCTCGTGAGAGTGCGGGGCTTTTTTATGTCTTTGAACGCATGGACTGTCAGCCCTTCTCCACAAACACGTCCGCCAGTAACTGACCACGGGGCAATCCGGCAATGAACAACCGCTTCGAGAACGACTCGACGCGGGTGGGCGCCCCGCAGACCAGCGCGATGGTCTGACGAGACGTCACGCGCAACGCACTTAGCACGGCCGAGAAGTCCGCCAGCTCGATCAACTCCACGTGCAGGTTCGGATGCTGGATCGCCAGCTCGCCGAGAGCCTCCGCCAGATAATGTTCTTGAGGCTCGCGCGCCAGATGTATCAGGCGAATTTGACCCTGATGGGCCTGCAACGCCTCGCGCAGCACAGCCCAGAGCGGGGCCAGTCCGGTGCCTGCCGCCAGCAGCCATAACGGCCGGTCCTGCCAGTCGGGGTCGTAGCGCAGCGCACCGCCCTGGAGTTCGCCGAGGCGGATCGGATCGCCCGGTTGCAGCGTGCGGGCGACATCAGCGAAAGCGCCCGGACGCTGGCAGTCGATGTGAAATTCCAGAAAGGGATCGTGCCCCGGCACGCTCGCCAACGAATAAGGACGCGCCACGCCGGTTGCCGTCCACAGCACCAGGTGCTGGCCGACGCGATAGCGCAACGGGCGTTCGGGATTCAGTCGCAGGCGCAACACCGACGGGCTCAGCCAGTCAGCACCCACGACGGTCGACGGCAAGCCATCGCGCAAGGGGTCGAAGATTTCAACGGTCAGGTCGCTCGTCACCCGGCACTGGCAGGACAGCCGCCAGCCCTGGGCGCGCTTGTCGGCATCCAGCGCATCGGGCGCGGCATCCGCCGGGTCGCCACTGACGCAACGGACCATGCACGCGTGGCAACTGCCGGCGCGGCAGCTGTAGGGGACGGACAATCCGGCGTCGTTCAAGGCGTCCAGCAAATTGGCCGCAGGCGCCACCGACCAGTGCCGGTCGCCCACTCGCAATTCAGGCATCGGCGTAATCCCAGGCGCCGTGGCAACGGTTGCGGCCCTGATGCTTGGCCCGATACAGCGACTGGTCGGCCCGTTGCAGTGCACGGTCCATGTGATCGCCGCGCTCGATAACCGTCATGCCGATCGACAGGCTCAGGTCCAGCTCCGGGAACTCGGGCAGCGTGACATGGGTGAAAGCGAGCCGGATGCGCTCACAGCAGTCGACCAGTTGCGCACGGGTACAGCGCGGGATCAGCAAGACGAATTCCTCACCGCCATAGCGCGCAAGAATGTCATCGGAGCGAAGGCACTGGGCCGCGGTTTTGCCGAACATCTGCAGCACCCGGTCACCCGCCGCGTGGCCATGGATATCGTTGACGCGCTTGAAGTGATCAAGATCGATGAGCGCCAGTCCGGCGGTGTAATTGCCGTCCATGTGTTCGAGTTCGCGGGTGGCAATACGCAGGAAGTGACGGCGGTTACAGAGGTTGGTCAGTTCGTCGGTGGACGCCAGCTCTTCGAGCTGGAGCATCATGCCGCGCAGGGTTTCCTGATGCGCCTGCAAGGTGATGCGGCGCTGATGCATGCGGTTGCGCGAGTTCTGCACGAAGCGCGCGAACAGGCACAGCCAGGAGAAAACGATGAACAACGCGCAGGTCTGAATCGCCGCCAGCCCCGGATCCGCGAGCCGTCCACGACTGGCGTCCCACAGGTTGATCCCGGCGAATCCCAGCAAGGCAAACAGGGCGCAGCGGGCGAAAATACTGGGCCGCAGGTGAAACAATCCGAACATCAGCACCAGCACGTAAATGATCAGAAAGGTGCCGCGGGAGGCTTCCATATGGCTGATGAGAAACGTCTGCCAGGCCAAGCCAAGGAGCACCTGAAACTCGGTCAGGCTGGGGTCTTTGAAGCGTCGGTTGTAGCCACCGAAAAACACCAGGCTCAAGGCTGCCTGACAGAAAAGCACCAGCACGCTGGTGCACCAGATCCCGAAGAAGGTGGCTTGATAGTAGCCGGTAAAATACGCCATCCATACGAGCATCAGCCCCAGCACATAGGTGCCGGTAGCGAGCGCGAAACGTTTCAGCAGCAAACGCTGGATAGTTTGGGCAGTCACTCGTTGACTCATCATGGGTATTAAGGGTCCGTCCCGTACCGGCAAGATGACCTGTGACACTTTTCAGGCACCAGATCAAAACCTTCCTGCGCCATGCGCGGTAATGCAGGCAGCTTGCCACTGTAGTGCTTGCGTAAAAAAATGACTATTCAAATCCCTGTCTTTCCAGACAGCCGTAGCAATCTGTTTCATGCATGATTCAGTGCGGGCGCTGTACGGCGTTTTCGACGACGGTTTGGCCTTTGACAGATGTACCTTAATCGACCTCGGGTTATACTGCCGCGCCTTTTTTACCCTGACCACGCCGAGGTGTTGCCCGGCTGTCTGACGCCTGATCAAGATGCTTTCGTCCGGCCCAAGCGGTCCCGTCGCCACCCGCAATTCGAATGTTCCCGCCAAATCAGAGGAGCGCGCCCAATGACCGTGATCAAGCAAGATGACCTGATCCAGAGTGTCGCTGACGCCTTGCAGTTCATTTCTTATTACCACCCCGTTGACTTCATCCAGGCCATGCACGAGGCCTACCTGCGTGAAGAGTCCCCTGCCGCACGGGATTCCATGGCCCAGATTCTGATCAATTCGCGCATGTGCGCCACCGGTCATCGGCCGATCTGCCAGGACACCGGCATCGTCACCGTGTTCGTCCGTGTCGGCATGGACGTGCGCTGGGATGGCGCCACCATGGGCCTGGACGACATGATCAACGAAGGTGTGCGTCGCGCCTACAACCTGCCGGAAAACGTCCTGCGCGCCTCGATCCTCGCCGATCCGGCCGGCGCCCGCAAGAACACCAAGGACAACACACCTGCCGTCATTCATTACTCCATCGTCCCGGGTAACACCGTGGAAGTGGACGTGGCGGCCAAGGGCGGCGGTTCTGAGAACAAATCGAAGATGGCGATGCTCAACCCGTCCGATTCGATCGTCGACTGGGTGCTGAAAACCGTGCCGACCATGGGCGCTGGCTGGTGCCCGCCGGGCATGCTCGGCATCGGCATCGGCGGTACGGCCGAGAAAGCTGCGGTGATGGCCAAGGAAGTCCTGATGGAATCCATCGACATCCACGAGCTCAAGGCACGCGGCCCGTCGAACCGTCTGGAAGAAATGCGTCTGGAGCTGTTCGAGAAGGTCAACCAGCTGGGCATCGGCGCCCAGGGCCTCGGCGGTCTGACCACCGTGCTGGACGTCAAGATCATGGATTACCCGACCCACGCCGCGTCCCTGCCGGTGTGCATGATCCCCAACTGCGCCGCCACCCGTCATGCCCACTTTGTGCTCGACGGCTCCGGTCCGGCTTCGCTGGAAGCGCCGCCGCTGGACGCCTACCCGGAGATCGTCTGGGAAGCCGGCCCGTCGGCTCGCCGCGTCAACCTCGACACGCTGACGCCGGAAGACGTGCAGAGCTGGAAACCGGGCGAAACCGTCCTGCTCAACGGCAAGATGCTCACCGGTCGCGACGCAGCGCACAAGCGCATGGTCGAGATGCTGAACAAGGGCGAGACCCTGCCGGTGGACCTGAAAGGTCGCTTCATCTATTACGTCGGCCCGGTTGATCCAGTGGGTGACGAAGTGGTGGGCCCTGCCGGTCCGACCACGGCGACGCGGATGGACAAGTTCACCCGCCAGATCCTTGAGCAGACCGGCCTGTTGGGCATGATCGGCAAATCCGAGCGCGGCCCGACCGCCATCGAAGCGATCAAGGACAATAAAGCGGTTTACCTGATGGCCGTTGGCGGCGCCGCTTACCTCGTCGCTCAGGCGATCAAGAAGTCGCAAGTGCTGGCATTCCCGGAACTGGGCATGGAAGCGATCTACGAGTTCGAGGTCAAGGACATGCCGGTCACTGTGGCGGTCGACAGCAAGGGCGAGTCGGTCCACATCACAGGTCCCGCCATCTGGCAGAAGAAGATCAGTGAAAGCCTGGCGGTCGAAGTGCAATAAGCGTTTCGATCGCTAAAACAAAGAAGCCCGACCTGCGTGTCGGGCTTTTTTGTGGGCGACATCGGCGCGTTACCGGGCGCTTAGCCGCGCCGATCCAGCACATTCACCACCAATCGATCCAGCCATCCCCAGACCCGCTCCTGAACCCGTCGCCACAGCGGTCTGGATTTCCAGCCGTCCAGGGTGATTTCGCTGCTCACGGCGAAATCCTTGGTGAAGCTGGCGGCCACAGCGTGGGTCAGCCCAGGGTCGATCGCTTCGAGGTTGGCTTCCAGGTTGAAGCGCAGGTTCCAGTGATCGAAGTTGCAGGAGCCCACGCTGACCCAGTCGTCGATCAGCACCATTTTCAGGTGCAGGAAGCACGGCTGGTATTCGAAGATTTTCACCCCGGCCTTGAGCAGACGCGGGTAATAACGATGGCCGGCGTAGCGAACCGACGGATGATCGGTGCGCGGTCCGGTCAGCAACAAGCGCACGTCGACGCCCCGAGAAGCCGCACGACGCAACGCGCGGCGGACCTTCCAGGTCGGCAGAAAATACGGCGTCGCCAGCCAGATGCGCGTCTTGCTGGTGTTCAGCGCGCGCACCAGAGACTGCACGATATCCCGATGCTGACGGGAATCGGCATACGCCACGCGCCCCAGTCCATGCCCACCGACGGGCGCTTTGGGCAAGCGCGGCAGGCCGAAGTTTTCCGCCGGCCGCCACGCTCGCCGCCGAGGGTTGGCGTGGAACTGGCGGTCGAACAGCGCTTGCCAGTCGATCACCAGCGGGCCGCGAATCTCGACCATCACCTCATGCCATTCGCTGCTGTTCAGGTCCGGGCGCCAGAATTCATCGGTGACCCCCGTCCCGCCCACGACCGCCAGCTCTTTGTCGACCAGTAGCAATTTGCGGTGGTCACGGTAGAGGTTGCGCAAGCCACGCCGCCAATGCACAGGATTGTAGAAACGCAGGATCACGCCGGCGTCGGTCAATCGCTTGCGCAAGCCGATCGTGAAAGCCGCAGAGCCGAAACCATCGAACAGACAGCGCACGATGACCCCGCGACTCGCCGCACCCACCAGCGCCTGCACGATCGCTTCGGCACAGGCGCCCGCTTCGACCAAGTACAGTTCGAGCTCGATCTGCTGCTGCGCGCCTTCGATCGCGGCGATCATGCGCGGAAAAAACGCCGGGCCGTCGATCAGCAGGTTGAACTGGTTTTCTTCGCGCCACGGGAAAATCGCGCCCCTCATGGGCGGCTCGGCGTGGCGGTCAGCAGGCAGGCTTTGGCAGCGCTTGCCGTGCGGGCAAGCGAGGACGGAATGCGAATGGACATGCAGACTCCAGAGGGTGCGATACGCAACCCTATCCGCCTGTCTGACCGCAGGCAAACTTCAACGTTCTACGGCACCGGCGATGACAGCCGACAGCCGACAGCCCTGGCGCTGGCCTTCCCAGCGCGCTTCGCTTTCGCGGCCCAGCCCTGTCGCGGTGATGCGTTTGTTCAGAGCGTCTTCGTTGATGGTGCTCGGCAGCCACTGCTTCACGTAGCTCTGGCAATAGTACGCCGGGTTGTTCATGACAAAGCGGCACGAACAATATTCCTTGGCGGTGTAGGCGCTAATGATGCTGGGGAATACCTGCAGTTGAACGCGCCAGTTCCAGATCAGGCCGGCGATGATCAGCAGCACCAGTAGGCCAAGACTGCTGAACGGGCGGCGTCGGATGAATGCGCTGCGAGCGATCATTTGCCACCCTCCCCGGCCACCGCGTTCAGCGCCAGTTTGAGCAACTGGTTGTGGTCGTAGCTGCCGTCGCGATCGTCGGCGTACCGCACGATCACCAGCTTCGCGCTGGGGATCACGTACAGCGCCTGCCCCCAATGCCCGAGGGCGGCAAAGGTGTCGGGAGGTGCGTCGGGCCACGGGCCGGGCTTGCCATCGGCGGTTTTATTCAACCACCAGTGACCGCCGGGGGCTTCGTCGGTCGGGGTAGGCGTCAGGGATTTGAACGGCGTCAGGTTGAAATCAACCCACGCCCTGGGCAGCACCTGGCGGTCTTGCCAGCGCCCGCCGCGTGCCATCAGCAGGCCGATTCGCGCCAGGTCGCGTGCCGTCATGTACGCGTAGGACGATCCGACGAAAGTGCCAGTGGCATCGCGCTCCCACACGGCACTGTTGATGCCCAGCGGCTCGAACAAGGCGGTCCAGGGGTAATCGGCGTAGGCGCTCTCACCGACCATGCTTTTCAGCGCGGCAGCGAGAACGGTGCTGTCGCCGCTGGAATACCGGTATGAAGTGCCCGGCGCACTGGCGACGGCATGTTCGGCGGTGTACCGCCCCATGTCGCCGCGCCCTCGGGTGTAGAGCATCGCCACGACAGACGAGTTGAGCGGCGCGTATTCGTAATCCTCCTGCCAGTCCAGCCCCGAAGCCCAGTGCAGCAGGTCCTGAACCTTGATGTCGGGATGCGCGCCGAACGGCGGATAGAACCTGGCGACGGGGTCTTCAAGCTTGAAACGGCCTTCAGCAAAAGCGACGCCCAACACGCTCGCCAGAATGCTTTTGCTGATGGACCAGGTCAGGTGCGGGGTGTCTGCCAGGGTCACGCCGCCATAGCGTTCATACACCACTTCGCCGTCGTGAATGATCAGCAGCGCATCTGTGCGCACGCCTTTGCGTTCGACCTCGTCCCGGGGCGGGAAAGCGTAGGCGTCGAGGGCCGCTAAGGCAGCGTTTTCAAGGAGCGGCCGCTCGGACCAGTCCGGCGCCGGCCAGGTTTCGGCAACGGCCGAACAGCTGATAAGGAACAGCGCGAGGGTGAACAGCAGACGGGTCATGAAGGGGACTCGGGCTCGGATGCAGGCAACCCTAGCAGGCAAAAATGACAGCACAGGGAATCCAAACCCCTGTCACGCAACCATCACCAAAGCTTAATGGTCGTGACACGGCCTCTCCCTAGCCTGAATTCGTACAGCAATGCTCGAACAATCAGTCGACCCGCCTGGACGAAGGCGGGATTACGGAGACGCCGCATGACTCAGATCGCCAGCATTCGAGACACCCGAACCGAACGTCGCCTGCAGGCTGAACGCCTGATCGGTGAGAAGGCCCTGCAGGAAGCACAGGCTTTGCGCTTCAGTGTGTTCAGCGGCGAGTTCAACGCCAGGCTCAAGGGCGCCGAGCTGGGCCTGGACATTGATGATTACGACGTTCACTGCGTGCACATCGGCGTGCGGGACCTGAGCAGTGGTCGCCTGGTCGCCACCACCCGTTTGCTGGATCACAAGGCCGCCAACACCCTGGGGCGGTTCTACAGCGAAGAAGAATTCAGCCTCCATGGCCTGCGCCATTTGCAGGGCCCGATCCTGGAACTGGGTCGGACCTGTGTCGATCCTTCCTACCGCAACGGCGGCACCATCGCTGTGCTGTGGAGCGAATTGGCCGAGATCCTCAACGAAGGCGGCTACAGCTACCTGATGGGCTGCGCCAGCATTCCGATGCAGGACGGCGGCATTCAGGCCCACGCGATCATGCAGCGCCTGCGCGAACGTTATCTGTGCACCGAGCACCTGCGCGCCGAACCGAAGAATCCACTGCCGACGCTGGACCTGCCCAACAACGTGATCTGCGAGATGCCGCCGCTGCTCAAGGCCTACATGCGTCTGGGTGCGAAGATCTGCGGCGAACCGTGCTGGGACGAAGATTTCCAGGTCGCCGACGTTTTCATCCTGCTCAAACGTGACGACTTGTGCCCCCGCTACGCCCGCCACTTCAAGGCAGCGGTGTGATGAGCACCTGGCGCAGTCATGCGCGCGTGGTGCGGGTGCTCTGGGTCATCGCGCTGGGCCTGAGCATCGCCGGCACCTTTGCCCTGATGGAACGCCTGCATATCGGTAATTCCATGGCCCGTCGCCAGCGCTGGACCGCCTGGTTCATGGCGCGCCTGAGTGCGGCGCTGCCGTTTCGCGTGAACGTCAGCGGCAAGCTGCCGAGCGAGCCGATGTTGTGGGTGAGCAATCACGTGTCGTGGACCGACATCCCGCTGCTGGGGATGCTGGCGCCGCTGTCGTTCCTGTCCAAAGCCGAAGTGCGCACCTGGCCGGTGGCGGGCTGGCTGGCGTTGAAAGCCGGGACACTGTTCATCCGCCGGGGCTCGGGCGACAGCAAGCTGATTCAGAAGCAGATGGGCCAGCACTTGCTCGGCGAGCATTCGCTGGTGATCTTCCCGGAAGGCACCACCACCGACGGCCGCAGCTTGCGCACCTTCCACGGCCGCCTGCTGTCCAGCGCGATCGAAACCGGCGTGCCGGTGCAGCCTGTGGCCATTCAATATGTGCGTGACGGCCAGCCGGATCAGATCGCGCCGTTCATTGGCGACGACGACCTGCTCTCGCACCTGCGTCGACTGTTTGCCAATGAGGTGAGTGAGGTGCACATCCAGCTGCTCTCGCCGATCGCTTCCCAGGGGAAAGAACGCGCAGCGCTGGCGTTCGAAGCGCAGCAGGCGGTGCAGATCGCGTTGTTCGGCGAAGCGGTTCAACCGGCAATGGTACGTTCCGCCGCCAAAGCCGCTTGAGCAAACGCCTGAAGCTCAGGGTAAAACGCGCTGAAATCGTCACTCAGCGGTCGATACAGCGCGTGCAGTTCCTGATAGACGCCGGCCAGCCCTTCCGGCCGTGACAGGCGTCGCGAGATGCCGGCCAGCGCATCGCCCACCACCGAAAATTCCCGGTACGAACCCAACCAGTCCTGTGCTGCCATGCGCGGGGCAATCAGCGCCAGCCGCTCCGGCAACGCGGGCTCATCGGCCAGCACGCGGTAGACCTTGCGGGTGAAGGCGTCCAGCGGCTCGTCTGAATACTCATGCCAATCCCGCGCCAGGCAGTGGTCGAAAAACACATCCAGCGCGATGCCGGCATAGCGCCGACGCCCATCGGGAAAACGCCCCAGCGCTTGTTTGATCAGCGGGTGCGAATCGGTGAACGCATCGATGCGCCGATGCAGACGAATCGCGCTTTCGATGTCCGCCGGGAAACGTCCGGACAGCAGCCCTTTGACGAAGTCGCCGTACAGGCTGCCCAGCAATTGCGCCGGGGCCTGCCCGCCGAGGTGCAGGTGTGCGAGGTAATTCATGGATGCTGCCTATTGCTGCGAGCCTTTTTTCTGCGCCTGATTCCGCCAAATGTACGGGGACTCATTCGCAATGCCGGTCTTACAGTCGTCACATTCCCTGCGCCTGTAAAGCGGGATCGCCCTCGAACGCTCTACCAAACGATCGGGCCAGCACCATATCGTTATAACCCGATATAACGATTGAGCCTGTGCTAAGCACCGATTCATATTTGTATATCGCGATTTATAGATATAAGGTTCGCCCCATCGCGATACAGCGCACCCGCACTGAGAACGACATGCCCACTGACATCGACATCGACGAAATCATCAAAGCCCTGGCTCATCCGGTTCGCCGGCAGATTCTGGACTGGCTAAAAGACCCGGTTGCGACCTTTCCCGATCAGCGTCACACGATTGATGGCGGTGTCTGTGCCGGCCAGATCGATCAGCGCGCCGGGCTGTCGCAATCGACCGTTTCGGCCCATCTGGCAACGCTGCAGCGGGCCGGACTGATCACCAATCAGAAGCACGGCCAATGGCATTTTTTCAAGCGCAACGAAGACGTCATTCAGGCGTTCTTGCAGCAACTGACGCAGCGGCTCTGAGCCCTTCGCCACACACCCGCCTTTCAGGAGACGCAACGTGCCCCTTTCATTACTCATTCTGGCCCTGAGCGCCTTCGCCATCGGGACGACCGAGTTCGTCATCATGGGCCTGCTCCCCGACGTCGCCAGCGACCTGGGCGTCAGCATTCCCGGCGCCGGCTGGCTGGTCACCGGTTACGCCCTGGGCGTCGCGATCGGCGCGCCGTTCATGGCGATGGCCACCGCCAGGCTGCCGCGCAAGGGTGCGCTGGTCACGCTGATGGGCATCTTCATTATCGGCAACCTGCTCTGCGCACTGGCGGCGGACTACAACATCCTGATGTTCGCCCGCGTGGTCACCGCGCTCTGCCACGGCGCGTTCTTCGGCATCGGATCGGTGGTGGCGGCCGGACTGGTTCCGGCCAATCGCCGCGCTTCGGCCGTCGCGCTGATGTTCACCGGCTTGACCCTGGCCAACGTCCTCGGCGTGCCGCTGGGCACCGCGTTGGGACAACAGGCCGGCTGGCGCTCGACCTTCTTCGCGGTGACGGTGATTGGGGTCATCGCGTTCATTGGCCTGATTCGCTTCCTGCCGAGCAAACGCGACGAAGAGAAACTCGACATGCGCGCCGAGCTGGCTGCGCTCAAGGGCGTAGGCATCTGGCTGTCGCTGAGCATGACAGCGCTGTTCGCTGCGTCCGTATTCGCGCTGTTCACCTACGTCGCGCCGCTGTTGGGCGAAGTCACTGGCGTCTCGCCTTTGGGCGTGACCTGGACGCTGATGCTCATCGGCCTCGGTCTGACGCTGGGCAACATCATTGGCGGCAAACTCGCCGACCGCCGACTGGCCGCCACGCTCATCGGCGTGTTCATCGCCATGGCAGTGATCTCCACGGTGCTGAGCTGGACCAGCACGGCGCTGATCCCGGCCGAGATCACCCTGTTCCTCTGGGCCACTGCCGCGTTCGCTGCCGTGCCTGCCCTGCAGATCAATGTGGTGACCTTCGGCAAGGCCGCGCCCAATCTGGTGTCCACCCTGAACATCGGCGCTTTCAACGTCGGCAATGCGCTGGGCGCCTGGGTTGGCGGCAGCGTCATCGCCCATGGTTTCGGCCTGACCACCGTGCCGCTGGCAGCCGGCGCCCTGGCGGTCCTTGCCCTGGTGGTCACGTTGATCAATTTCCGTGAGCCCAACGATGCTGAACTGGCTGCCGTGACGAGCTGATTGACCGAATTTTGAAAGCTGCGGATCCACCCTTTACCGACTGCACAAAGGATTTCACGATGACCACGATTTTTGACCCGATCAAGATGGGCGACCTGGAATTGGCCAACCGCATCGTCATGGCGCCGCTGACCCGCTGCCGCGCCGACGAAGGCCGCGTGCCCAACGCGATGATGGCCGAGTATTACGTACAGCGCGCCTCGGCCGGCCTGATCATCAGCGAAGCCACGTCGGTGATGCCGATGGGCGTGGGCTACCCTGACACCCCGGGCATCTGGTCCAACGATCACGTGCGCGGCTGGGCCAACATCACCAAAGCTGTGCACGCGGCGGGCGGCAAGATCGTGCTGCAACTGTGGCACGTGGGTCGCGTTTCGCACCCGACCTACCTCAATGGCGAAACCCCGGTCGCACCGAGCGCGATCCAGCCAAAAGGCCACGTGAGCCTGGTGCGTCCGCTGTCTGACTTCGTCACCCCGCGCGCGCTGGAACTGGCGGAAATCGAAGACATCGTCGACGCCTACCGCGTCGGTGCCGAAAACGCCAAGGCGGCCGGCTTCGACGGCGTCGAGATCCATGGCGCCAACGGTTACCTGCTCGACCAGTTCCTGCAAACCAGCACCAACACCCGCACCGATGCCTACGGTGGCTCGCTGGAAAACCGCGCCCGCCTGCTGCTGGAAGTGACCGACGCCGCCGTTGAAGTCTGGGGCGCTGGCCGGGTCGGCGTGCACCTTGCACCCCGCGCTGATGCGCATGACATGGGCGACGCCAACCTGGCCGAGACCTTCACTTACGTCGCCAGCGAACTGGGCAAACGCGGCATCGCCTTCATCTGCGCCCGCGAACGCGAACTCGACGACAGCCTGGGCCCACGCCTGAAAGAAGCCTTCGGTGGGGTGTTCATTGCCAACGAGAAATTCACCAAGGACAGCGCCAACGAGTGGCTGGCGACGGGCAAGGCGGATGCCGTGGCGTTTGGTGTGCCGTTCATTGCCAACCCTGACCTGCCGGCACGCTTGGCCAAGGATGCTCCGCTGAACGAGCCGCATCCTGAAACCTTCTACGGCAAAGGCGCCGAAGGCTATCTGGACTACCCTACGCTGTAAGCAGAAAGGACGCGGAGCGCCCCGGGCTGCATTCCCACGCAGAGCGTGGGAACGATCAAAATCTGCTTTTGATCTGCTTTTGATCTTCCTGCGCAAAAAGCCCAGTCACCTCAAATCGCAAGTTGGGTGCAGGCTGAACGCAGGTTTCGCGGAATGGGCCGAGCCGCATGGATGCGGCGAGCGCGCGCCGCCATCCAGAACTACCCGGACTATTGCCCCCGCGCATTAATCTGCTGCGACAACGTCTGAATCTGACTCTGCAACGTATTGATCGTCCGCGTCATCTGCCCACGGAACGCATCGAACTCCTGCAGACTCGCCCCCGACGAAGCAGCCGCCGCCGGGCGATTCTCCAACTCACTCTTCACCACCACCATATCCTGCTCAAGCTGCTCGATCGCCTGATTGCCGTTCGCCTTTTTCAGGTTCGCCACATCCGCAGTCAAACCCTTCAACTGCGATTCCAGCCGCTCCTGCTCAGCCTGAATCGACTTGCCATCCGGCACCGCCGCCTTCAGCGCCGCCAACTCCGTCGCCACCGCCTTCAACTGATCCTGGAACTGCTGATTCACCGCCTGCTGCTGAGCACTCTGCGTGCCGATCTGCTCCAGCCGCTTGTCCAGCCCGCCCTGCAGACCCGCCACACCCTGCTGCTGCTTGCTCTGATCGGCCAACTGATCCTGCAACTGCTTGATCTGCGCTTTCAACGCCTCACTGCTGCTCGCCATCGACTCAGTGGCGACCACCTTGCCGGAAATATCCTGCAAGCGCCCCGCCGCCTCCTCACTGATGCGCGCGAAACTTTCCTGCGTCGCCACCAGCTGCTGCTCCATCAACGACACCTGCTGAAAACTCCACCAGCCCAGGCCACAAAACGCGATAAACAGCACACAGATCAGCGCCCACAACGCACCGGTACCGGGGGCCTTCACCTTCACCACCGGCGTGTCGCGGGAATACACCGTGGTGCGTTCGCGGGCACCCGGCGGCGGCAGAAAATCATCGTCATCGTCTTTGGCGCTGAGGCTCGGGACGTCATCGACGTCGTCATAGGGATCTTTGCGCATGGGTTTACCTTTGAAAAACCGCTGAATCTGAATGGCTCGCAGTATAACCGCGGATGTTGACGCCTTTTACAACGGGCCGCCGTGCTGGGCTTTCCACCAGCCGCAGAACTCGTCGAGGGCGGTCCACACGCTCACGTCAGGCTGGTAATCCAGATAATGCCTGGCGCGACTGATATCAAGCGTGAAATCCCGGCTCATCACCTGCATCCCGATGCGCGACAGCGTCGGTTCAGGTTGCCCCGGCCAGATCAGGCACGCCGCCTCGTTCACGGCTGCGGCGGTGTAGGCCAGGCCGTAGGACCGATAACGCCTTACCGGCGGCAATTCCATCTGGCGCATGACGTAATTGACCACGTCCCAGAGCGGAACTGGCGCGCCATTGCTGATGTTATAGGCCTTGCCCAGCGCAGAGCCGGCCGCCAGCAAACTGCTGAGCAGCGCCTCATTGAGGTTCTGAATGCTGGTGAAATCAACCTTGTTCAAGCCGTTGCCAATGATCGACAGGCGATTCTTGCGCTGCATCTGCAGCAGTCGCGGGAAAATGCTGGTGTCACCCGCCCCGGTGACGAAGCGCGGGCGCAAGGCGATGACTTCCAGACCAAACTCTTCGGCACCAAACACCTTTTGTTCGGCCATGTATTTGGTCGCGGCATAGTGATTGCCGAAGCGCTTGGGCACTTGCTCCTCGCGGATATCGAAGTGCGATCGGCCATCAAAATAGATCGACGGCGACGACAGGTGCACCAGCCGCCGGACCCGTTGTTTCAGGCACGCTTCGACGACATTCTCAGTGACCTGAACATTGCCCTGATGGAAGTCCTGACGCCGTCCCCATGTGCCGACCGCGCCCGCACAATGGACCACGGCTTCGACGTCGTCACACAGCGCGTGAACAAGCTCTGGATCAGAAAGATCGCCCTGAATGAACTCGGCGCCGCGCCGCACCAGATGCTCGACACCCTCAGCGCGGCGGCCGCTGACCCGGACGCTCAAGCCTTGCTCCAACGCGAAACGCGCGAAGCGTCCGCCGATGAAGCCGCCTGCGCCGGTGACCAGAATTTTCATTACCTGCTCCATTTAATCTTTTTTTGCCTGTGATCGCCGCGGCTGTTCCGCGAACGATCTCACACTCTGCTGCGTCGCCTGTTGACGTTCACTGCGCGTCCAACGGCACCAGCCACTGCCCTGCTTTTTTTGCCAGATGGTCCGTCAGCTCCGTCAGCAACCGACCGCCGTTGCGCCAATGATGCCAGTACAAGGGCACATCAATGCAGTGATCGGCCAGTAACTCGACCAATTGGCCGCTCGCCAATTGCCCACGGACCTGCAACTCCGGCACCAGTCCCCAGCCCATTCCGGCTTCGACCATGCGCGTAAAACCTTCGGACGACGGACATAAATGATGCTCGAAACCGCCTTCGACACCCAGTGAAGCGAGGTAGCGATGCTGCAGGAAATCATCCGGGCCGAACACCAGCGCGGGCGACCGGGCCACTGCCTGCGGCGTCACGCCCTGTGGGAAATGCCGGCCAATGAAGTCAGGACTGGCCAACGCCCGATATCGCATGGCGCCGAGCAATAAACTCCGCGCCCCCGCCACCGGCCGTTCACTGCCGCATAGACATGCGGCCACTTCACCGGCGCGCATGCGTTTGAGGCCGACGTCCTGGTCCTCGACCACCAGGTCGGTGAGCAGTCGATGCTCGGCACAGAAGTCCCCGACCGCAAGCGCCCACCAGGTCGCCAGGCTGTCGGCGTTCAGTGCGATGCGCAAACGTTCGGGCATGCCGCCCTCGTCCAGAGCAGGCACCACGCTTTGCAGGTCACGCTCCAGCAAACGCACCTGCTGGACATGGTTGAGCAGACGCCGACCGATTTCTGTCGGTGTGGGCGGCGTCGCCCGGACCAGCACCGGCTGGCCGACCCGCGCTTCCAGCAGCTTGATGCGCTGGGACACCGCCGACTGCGAAAGGCCGAGCACCTGAGCGGCGCGCTCGAAGCCGGCCTGCTCGATCACCGCTGCCAGCGCTGATAGCAGCTTGTAGTCAAACATCAGTTTTCCTAATGAGTGATGAGGTTTATTGGTTTTTCTTATACCCGCTACCCACTGACAATCGCCACCACTGATTTAATTGAACTCTCTCTTTGACGAGCGAATGCAAATGACCGGCGAAACCTCTCTCAGCGCATTGCTGCGCAGCATGAACCCTGACCTGAACGACGGCGACTACGTGTTCTGCACCGTGGCGGACAGCAAATGCTTGGAGGGGATCGATGTGGTCGGCAGCTTCCGCGAGCGTGAGGGCCTGACTGTCATCCTCGAGCGCAATCAGGCGCAGCAACTGGGCCTGGACTGCGACTACGTCATGGCCTGGATCACCCTCACCGTTCATTCCTCACTCGCAGCGGTCGGGCTAACGGCAGCGTTCGCCAGCGCACTGGGCCAGGCGGGCATCAGCTGCAACGTGGTCGCCGGCTTTTACCACGACCATCTGTTCGTGGGTAAAGACGACGCGCAGCAGGCCATGACGACCTTGCGCGCACTGGCGACGAACGCCTGATCCCGCCAACTCCTGAACTCATCGAGGCTCGACATCATGTGGCAAAGCTACCTCAACGGCCTGTTGGTTTCCCTCGGGCTGATCATGGCCATCGGCACCCAGAACGCCTACGTGCTGGCGCAAAGCCTGCGTCGCGAACACCACCTTTCCGTGGCCCTGCTGTGCATCGTGTGCGATGCGGTATTGGTGGCCGCCGGCGTGTTCGGGCTGGCCAATGTGCTGGCCCACAACCCCACGCTTCTGGCGGTGGCGCGCTGGGGCGGGGTGGTATTTCTGCTGTGGTACGGCGCCATGGCTTTGCGCCGCGCGTTGTCGCCGCAAAGCCTCGCCCAGGGCGATGCCGACGGCCAGCGTTCACGCCGCGCGGTATTGCTGACCGCCTTGGCGGTGACCTTGCTGAACCCGCACGTTTACCTCGATACCGTGTTGCTGATCGGCTCGCTCGGTGCGCAGCAAGCGGTGCCCGGCGCCTATGTGGCCGGGGCAGCAAGCGCATCCGTATTGTGGTTTTCGACGCTGGCGATCGGCGCCGCCTGGCTGGCCCCGTGGCTGGCACGCCCAACGACCTGGCGCCTGCTGGACCTGATGGTGGCGGTGATGATGTTCAGCGTGGCGGTGCAATTGATCAGAACGGCGTGAACATTCGTCTCGCCGACGCGCATTTCAGCGCAACGCTCTGGAACCTCTATCCCACACAGTTGTTGCGTGGTTAAGGTCATGGGCCGGTGCTATGATCCAGCCCCTGCGCTGCAAAGAGTACAAACTCGCCAGCGTAAGTTCTGTCTGGCCGCCCGTGATCGGCCTTGCGCAAACCGCAACTGACCTGATTAGGAGAATTACCATGGCTTTTGAATTGCCTCCGCTGCCGTACGCACATGATGCTCTGGCACCGCACATCTCCAAGGAAACTCTGGAATACCACCACGACAAGCACCACAACACCTATGTCGTGAACCTGAACAACCTGGTGCCAGGCACCGAGTTCGAAGGCAAGACTCTGGAAGAAATCGTCAAGACCTCTTCGGGCGGTATCTTCAACAACGCCGCTCAAGTCTGGAACCACACCTTCTACTGGAACTGCCTGGCGCCAAACGCCGGTGGCCAACCGACCGGCGCTCTGGCTGATGCGATCAACGCTGCGTTCGGCTCCTTCGACAAGTTCAAGGAAGAATTCAGCAAGACCTCCATCGGTACCTTCGGCTCCGGCTGGGGCTGGCTGGTGAAGAAAGCTGACGGTTCCCTGGCACTGGCCAGCACCATCGGCGCCGGCAACCCGATCACCAGCGGCGATACCCCGCTGCTGACCTGCGATGTCTGGGAACATGCTTACTACATCGACTACCGTAACCTGCGTCCAAAATACGTCGAGGCGTTCTGGAACCTGGTCAACTGGAAGTTCGTTGCCGAGCAGTTCGAAGGCAAAAGCTTCACCGCTTGATGAATGCTTGAATGCTCGAAATAAAAAAAGCCCGGCACGTCCGGGTTTTTTTTCGCCTTCTGTTTGTCGTTTATGTATTGTCTGGAAGCGATAGCGGACTAATATCAAATTTCGTGCTGATTCAAACGGCTGGGCTCAAGTTTTCCCCGCGTACGACCGACACAGTACGGATAGCCTGAGTGGTCTGCCTATTAACTGTTTTCCCGATTGATGGGGTCATGCGCACGCCAGAAGCGCCTGATCCGAATGCCTGCATTGCCAGTGCTTGCATGCAGGCAGCCCGCTATCAGCATGGATAAAGGAATGGCCATTTGAAGCTGGAACTCAAAGACAGCTTGTCGGTGAAGCTGCTCCGCGTTGTGCTGCTTTCAGCGCTGATCGTGGGGGTCGTGCTCAGTTGCGCACAGATCGTCTACGACGCATACAAAACCCGCCAGGCCGTTGCCACGGACGCAGCGCGTATCCTCGACATGTTCCGCGACCCGTCGACGCAGGCTGTCTATAGCCTGGACCGGGAAATGGGCATGCAGGTCATCGAAGGGCTGTTTCAGGACAAAGCCGTGCGCCAGGCGTCCATCGGTCATCCCAACGAGACGGTGCTCGCCGAAAAATCCCGAGACCTCGAAGCCACCCCCACCCGCTGGCTGACCGATCTGATCCTTGGCCAGGAACGGAGCTTCACCACGCAACTGGTGGGCCGCAGCCCATACAGCGAATATTACGGCGACCTGCGCATCACCCTGGACACCGCCACCTACGGAGAAACCTTCCTCACCAACTCGATGATCATCTTCATTTCCGGCGTTTTGCGCGCGCTGGCGATGGGTCTGGTGCTGTACTTGGTTTATCACTGGTTGCTGACCAAACCGCTGTCGAGAATCATCGAGCACCTGACCAGCATCAACCCCGACCGCCCCAGCGAACACCAATTGCCCTTGCTCAAAGGCCACGAAAAAAACGAGCTGGGGGTCTGGGTCAATACCGCCAACCAACTGCTGGCGTCCATCGAGCGCAACACCACCCTGCGCCACGAAGCTGAATCCAGCCTGTTGCGGATGGCCCAATACGACTTCCTGACCGGTCTGCCGAATCGGCTGCAGCTGCAGAAGCAACTGGACAAAATCCTCGTTGATTCCGGAAAAGTGCAGCACCGTGTCGCGGTGTTGTGCGTCGGACTGGATGACTTCAAAGGCATTAACGAACAATTCAGTTATCAGGCCGGCGATCAGTTGCTGCTGGCCCTCGCCGATCGCCTGCGCAGTCACAGCGGCCGCCTCGGCGCCCTTGCCCGGCTGGGCGGCGACCAGTTCGCGCTGGTTCAGGCCGATATCGAACAGCCTTACGAGGCCGCCGAGCTGGCGCAGAACATCCTCGACGACCTGGAAGCGCCCTTCGCCGTCGATCAGCAAGAGATTCGTCTGCGCGCCACCATCGGCATCACGCTGTTCCCCGAAGATGGCGACAGCACGGAGAAGCTGCTGCAGAAAGCCGAACAGACCATGACGCTGGCCAAGACCCGCTCGCGCAATCGCTACCAGTTTTATATCGCCAGCGTCGACAGCGAGATGCGTCGCCGTCGCGAGCTGGAAAAAGACTTGCGCGAAGCCATGGCCCGCGAGCAGTTTCATCTGGTCTATCAGCCGCAGATCAGCTATCGCGATCACAGTGTGGTCGGTGTCGAAGCGTTGATCCGCTGGATTCACCCGGAACACGGCTTCGTGCCGCCTGACCTGTTCATCCCGCTCGCCGAGCAGAACGGCACCATTATCGCCATCGGCGAGTGGGTGCTGGATCAGGCCTGCAAACAGCTGCGCGAATGGCACGATCAGGGCTTCAGTGACCTGCGCATGGCGGTGAACCTGTCCACGGTGCAGCTGCACCACGCCGAATTGCCGCGGGTGGTGAACAATCTGTTGCAGATCTACCGCTTGCCGCCCCGCAGTCTGGAGCTGGAAGTCACGGAAACCGGCCTGATGGAAGACATCACCACCGCCGCGCAGCACCTGTTGAGCCTGCGTCGCTCCGGGGCGTTGATCGCCATCGATGACTTCGGCACCGGTTATTCATCGCTGAGCTATCTGAAAAGCCTGCCGCTGGACAAGATCAAGATCGACAAGAGCTTCGTGCAGGACCTGCTCGACGACGATGACGACGCGACGATCGTGCGCGCCATCATCCAGCTCGGCAAAAGCCTGGGCATGCAGGTGATCGCCGAAGGCGTGGAGACCGCCGAGCAAGAGGCGTACATCATTTCCGAGGGTTGCCATGAAGGTCAGGGATATTTCTACAGCAAGCCGCTGCCGGCGCGGGAGCTGCTGGCTTATCTGAAGCAGGCTCAGCGCACCCACAGCGAGGCGCTCTGACACAACGGGCTTTCGACGCAAGTCCCATCTTTGGAAACACCGCCGCGCCCGCGCACATCCTGAATCACCCCCTGAAACAGCTTGAAATATCTCCCTCCGCCGGCTTGGGCAAATGGCCTTTACACAGAATGCAAATCTTTCGCATTATGTCGCAGCATTTTTTGGCGTTCGCCACCGTTCACACCTCTTCTCGATGCAGGATTCCGTCATGATTCGTATGCCCCTGGCAACCGCAAGTCTGCTGGCTGTCGCTATTGCTCTGGCCGGTTGTGATCAAGGCAAGGACAAGCCCGCCGCCGCAGCGCCTGCCCCTGAACCGGCAGCAGCCGCCGCGCCGGCTCCAGCGCCGACCTCGGCCGCCGCGCCTGCCCAGCACAACGAAACGGCCACCCGGGCAGTGGTCGCCAACTACGCCAATATGGTATTCGCCGTTTTCAGCGACGCCGAATCCACTGCCAAAAAGCTCAGCACGGCAGTCGACGCTTTCCTCGCCACACCCAATGACCAGACCCTGAAAGCAGCGCGAGACGCCTGGGTAGCGGCGCGGGTGCCGTACATGCAGAGCGAAGTGTTCCGCTTCGGCAACACCATCATCGACGACTGGGAAGGTCAGGTGAACGCATGGCCGCTGGACGAAGGCCTGATCGATTACGTCGCCAAGGATTACCAGCACGCACTGGGCAATCCGGGCGCCACTGCCAACATCATCGCCAACACGTCGGTGCAAGTGGGCGAGGACAAAGTCGACGTCACAGAAATCACCCCTGAAAAACTGGCCAGCCTGAACGAGCTCGGCGGTGCGGAAGCCAACGTGGCGACCGGTTACCACGCCATCGAATTCCTGCTCTGGGGCCAGGACCTGCACGGCACCGGCCCGGGCGCCGGCGAGCGTCCGGCCAGCGACTACATCGAAGGCCAGGGCGGCACCGGCGGCCACAATGATCGCCGCCGCGCCTACCTGAAAGCCGCCACCGACCTGTTGGTCAGCGACCTCGAAGAAATGGTCAACAACTGGAAACCGGGCGTCGCCGACAACTACCGCGCCACGCTGGAAGCTGAGTCCGCCGAGAGCGGGCTGCGCAAAATGCTGTTCGGCATGGGCAGCCTGTCGCTGGGTGAACTGGCGGGCGAACGCATGAAAGTCGCGCTGGAGGCCAATTCCAGCGAGGACGAGCACGATTGCTTCAGCGACAACACCCACAACTCGCATTTCTATAACGGCCTGGGCATCCGCAACGTTTACCTGGGTGAATACACCCGCGTCGACGGCAGCAAAGTGAGCGGCGCGAGCCTGTCCTCGCTGGTCGCCACCGCCGACGCCGCCACCGACCAGACCGTGCGCGCCGATCTCGATGCGACCCAGGCGAAGCTGCAGGTCATCGTCGACCACGCCAACAAGGGCGAGCATTTCGACCAACTCATCGCCGCGGGCAATACAGCGGGCAACCAGGTCGTGCGCGACGCCATTGCCGCGCTGGTCAAGCAGACCGGCGCGATCGAGCAAGCCGCTGGCAAGCTGGGCATCACTGACCTGAACCCGGACAACGCCGACCACGAGTTCTGATCCGCTTCACGTCCGCTTCAAACCGGTAAGGCCGCGCCTTCCCGACTGAAGTCGGTCCCGCTGCAAACAAATGCCGACCCGACCACGGGCCGGCATTTTTTTCGTCAATCGACGCCTGAAAGGCCCACCAAAACGGCCTTACCTGGGGACCGGTCTGTAAGCGTTGTAGGGCATTTCCTGTTCGCTCCTTGTCGGATTGAACAGGCCTCCCCCGCCACCGATCATGCGCACTTCCTTGACCCCACCCTATCCAGGAGGAGACAGAAAGTGCCCAAGAGAAACAATAAAAGGCGCCGCGTCAGTAAGCTCAAAGCCAACGATTACGGTATTCACCTGCTGGTCGGCGTCAAGGGCCCGCGTGCCTGGAAGGTGACGATCTACCGCGATGGCAGGACCTTCAACCGGCTGTTTTCGTTCTCCCGCTACGGTGGCCGTGATCCGGCACGACAAGCCGCTGACGCGTGCCGTGACCAACTGCTGCTGGCCCACCTGCCCAAGCTCAGCCGCGACATCCGTCAACGCATCATCGCCACCAACACCAGCGGTTATCCGGGGGTGCATTACCGCTGTTACACCGGCATCGCCTATTGGGTGGCGCGGACCACGTTGCGCAACGGCAGCAGTGTCACCAAGTCGTTCAGGGTCGAACATTACGGCTACGAAAGGGCCAAGGAGCTGGCGATCCGCGAACGCGAACGGCAGCTCGACGGTATTGGCGATTACCGGTCATTCAAGGTGGTCGAGGGCGAGCGGCGTCTCATGCAACTGCTGGTGGAAAACCCGGCGCTGGAGATCGCCGGCGCATGAGTTTTGCGGGCCCGTCACTCGCGGATGATTTGGTAACAACACGTTACGAGAGGGCCTGCAAACGCTAATCCCTCTTATTCATCAAACTCGGGGCTGGTAAGCTTGCTCGCCCCGATTTCCCCCCTTTGCAGGACCTGTATGACTGCGTGGTTCCGTCCTTCGTTTCTCCTGCTGATGGCGCTCGCCATGAGTGGGTGCGATGACGCCCCGCGTTTCACCGCCGCCGAACCGGGCGAGTCGCGCTCCGGCGGCGCCACCACTGTCAACAAAAGCGACCGCAATGCGTTTTCCCTGCCTTCAGCCAACCTGTCGCCTGTCCGGCGGCTGGACTTCAGCGTCGGCAACAGCTTCTTCCGCAACCCCTGGGTGATTGCCCCGTCGACTACCACTGCCCGCGACGGCCTGGGTCCGTTGTTCAACACCAACGCCTGCCAGAACTGCCACATCAAGGACGGCCGCGGCCATCCGCCCGAGCCCGGCGCCGACAACGCCGTTTCAATGCTGGTGCGCCTGTCGATTCCCGACGATCCCGCGTTCGCCGAACACATCAAGCAGTTGGGCCTGACGCCCGAGCCTGTGTACGGCAAGCAGCTCCAGGACATGGCCATTCCCGGCGTCACGCCTGAGGGCAAGGTTCGGGTCGATTACGATTCGATGACCGTGCATTTTCGCGACGGCACCCCGGTGCACCTGCGCCGCCCTACCCTGCAGATCACCCAAACCGGTTACGGCCCGATGCACCCGCAGACGCGAGCTTCCGCGCGCATTGCTCCGCCGATGATCGGCCTCGGGCTTCTGGAAGCCATTCCGCAGGCGGCGATTCTGGCCAACGCCAACCCCAACGATGAACAGGGTACCGGCATCACCGGCACACCCAACTGGGTCTGGGACGATGCGCAGCAGAAAACCGTCCTCGGCCGTTTCGGCTGGAAAGCCTCACAGCCGAGTATCAAGCAGCAGAATGCCCACGCGCTGGCGGGTGACATGGGCCTGACGTCCACCTTGATGCCGGTCGACGACTGCACGCCGTCGCAGACCGCATGCCTCGCCGCGCCCAACGGCAACGGCCCGAACGGCAAGCCGGAAGTCAGCGACAACATCCTGCGGCTGATCACCTTCTACACCCGCAACCTCGGCGTCCCGGCGCGCCGCGACGTGGCAGACCCGCAGGTGCTGGCGGGCAAGGGTCTGTTCTTCAAGGCCGGCTGCCAGCAATGCCACACGCCGGAATTCACCACTTCCGCCGACGCCGCCGAGCCCGAACTGGCGAATCAGGTCATCCGCCCTTACACCGATCTGTTGCTGCATGACATGGGCGAAGGCCTGGCCGACAATCTCAGCGAATTTCAGGCCAGCGGCCAGCAATGGCGAACCCCGCCTCTGTGGGGCATCGGCCTGACGCAGACCGTCAGTGGCCACACCCAGTTTCTGCACGACGGACGTGCCCGCGACCTGATGGAAGCCGTGCTCTGGCATGGCGGCGAGGCGCTGCCGGCGCAACGTCAGGTGCTCGCCTTTGACGCGGAGCAACGCGCGGCGCTGCTGGCGTTCTTGAATTCTCTCTAACGTATTTCTGAAGATAAGGAGTCGGGCATGTTCCGCCCCAAGTTGTTGCTCACCAGCCTCGCCGCTCTGGCTCTGGGCGCATGCGCGCCGTCGGACCCGCAAGCCGTGACGTCTGCCGCCATTGCCAGTCAGGTCATCCTGCCGACCTACAGCCGTTGGGTCGATGCCGACCGGCAACTGGCGATCAGTGCGCTGTCCTACTGCCAGGGTAAATCCGATCTGGATACCGCCCGCGCCGACTTCCTGCACGCGCAAAAAGCCTGGGCCGAGCTGCAACCGCTGCTGATCGGGCCGCTGGCCGAAGGCAATCGCGCCTGGCAGATTCAGTTCTGGCCGGACAAGAAAAACCTCGTCGGCCGTCAGGTGGAGCAACTGGTCACCGCTCAGCCGCAGATCAGTGCTGACACCCTGGCCAAATCCAGCGTCGTGGTTCAGGGCCTGTCGGCCTATGAGTACATCCTGTTCGACGCCGACATCGACATGGCCAACGCCGAGCAGAAAGCCCGCTACTGCCCGCTGCTGATGGCAATCGGCGAGCGTCAAAAAGCGCTGGCCGAAGACATCCTCAACAGCTGGAACAGCAACGACGGCATGCTCGCTCAACTGAGCAAGTTTCCCAACCAGCGTTACGCCGATTCCCACGAGGCCATTGCCGAGTTGCTGCGCGTGCAAGTGACCGCACTGGACTCGCTGAAGAAAAAACTCGGCACGCCGCTGGGCCGTGGCACCAAGGGTGTGCCGCAGCCGTTTCAGGCGGAAGCGTGGCGCAGCAAGGCTTCGCTCAGCAGCTTGCAGGCGAGTCTGGCCAGTGCCCAGACGGTCTGGGCCGGTGTTGATAACAAGGGTTTGCGCGGGCTGTTGCCCAAGGAACAGAAGCCTTTGGCCGACAAGATCGACGCCGCCTACGCTGAGAGCAATCGCCAACTGGCCGCGCTGAAACCTCCCCTCGGGGATCTGCTGGCCACCGAAGAAGGCCGCCACCAGCTCAACGCTTTCTATGACAGCCTCAACGTGGTCCATCGCCTGCACGAAGGCGAACTGGCCAAGGCGCTGGGCATTCAACTGGGTTTCAACGCCAATGATGGTGACTGATATGTTGCGACGTCAGGCTCTGGGTCTGGGCAGCCTGCTGCTCAGCGCCGTCACGTTTGGCGGCTGGACGCTGTTCGCGAAAAAAGGCGAAAGTCCACTGCTGTTGTCCGCCCGTGACGATGGCAACGGCCAGCACTTCGCCGTGGGTTATCGCGTCGACGGCACGCAGGTATTCGCCACACCCGTCGCCCAGCGCTGCCACGACATCATCAATCACCCGAACCTGCCGATTGCGCTGTTCGTGGCGCGCCGGCCGGGGACCGAAAGTTACCTGATCGACCTGCGCGACGGCCGTCTGCTACAGACCATCACCTCGCAACCCCACCGACACTTCTACGGCCACGCGGTCATTCACAAAGACGGCGAATGGCTGTACGCCACCGAAAACGACACCACGGAACCGGGCCGTGGACTGTTGGGCGTGTATCGATTCGTTGATGAGCGGCTTCAACGCACCGGGGAAATTTCCACCCACGGCGTCGGCCCCCATCAGGTGTCATGGATGCCGGATGGCGAAACCCTTGCAGTCGCCAACGGCGGCATTCGCACCGAGGCCGAGAGCCGCGTCGAAATGAACCTCGACGCCATGGAACCCAGTCTGGTGCTGATGCATCGCGATGGCACGCTGCTGAGCAAAGAAACGCTGTCGCAGCAGATGAACAGCGTGCGCCATATGGCGATCGCCAGCGACGGCACCATTGTCGCGGGCCAGCAGTTCATGGGCCCTTCCCACGAATCCGCCGAGCTGCTCGCCATCAAGCGGCCGGGCCAGCCCTTTCAAGCATTTCCGGTGGCCGATCAACAGCTGCAGGCGATGGCGCATTACACCGCCAGCGTCGCCATTCACAACGACCTGCGGCTGGTGGCACTGACCGCGCCGAGGGGTAACCGCTTCTTCATCTGGGACCTGGACAGCGGCGCGCTGAAGCTCGACGCACCGCTGCCTGACTGCGCAGGGGTCGGCGCGGTGGCAGACGGCTTCGTCGTGACCTCGGGCCAAGGGCGCTGCCGTTTCTATGATTGCCGCGAGGCAGTACTGGTCGCCAAGCCGCTGGAGCTGCCGGCGGGGTTGTGGGACAACCATTTGCATTTGGTTTGATCGAGGATAGGCGACGGCGCGGGCCCCTTCGAGTTGTCCAGACGCCGAACTGTCGCGCAGCCACATCACCTTGTAGGAGTGAGCTTGCTCGCGAAGAGGCCGGAACATCCGCTAGATTTTCAGCGCATGGAATACCGACTTCGCGAGCAAGCTCACGCCTACAGGTACCATTTTTGCTGGGCGACAGCGCAATGTCAGGGCGGCGGGCATGCCCAGCAATAAACCATGATTCCGGTAGGACGCCGATCCCAAAATCCATCAATGCCACTGGCAACTAAGACGCGACACGACTAACGTGCTCGCCTGATTCATCGGTTTTCCAAGGAAGTGGAATATGTTGCGTCGCCGCATGTTGATCATGTTGGGCATTGTCCTGATCGTGGTGCTGGCCTTGGGCGGGTACAAGGCGTTTTCGGTCTATCAGCAGATCCAGCAATTCACGGCGCCGAAGCCGCCGATCAATGTTGCGGTGGCCGTTGTTGCGGAGCGCCCGTGGCAGAATCGTCTGCCGGCCATCGGCACGCTCAAGGCATCCCAGGGCGTGGACCTGTCGCTGGAAATCGCGGGCACGGTCAAGGCCGTGCAGTTTGAATCCGGCCAGAAGGTCAAGGTCGGTCAGCCGCTGTTACAGCTCGACAGCGATGTGGAAAAGGCCCTGCTCGGCACTGCCGAAGCGGACCTTGGTCTGGCGCAGGTCGAGTACGGACGCGGCAGTAAACTGGTGGGCGAGTCCGCCATTTCCCGGGGCGACTTCGACAAGCTCGCCGCCACGCAGAAAAAGGCCGCTGCCACCGTCGCACAACTGAACGCCTCCCTGGCGAAGAAGCGCATCCTCGCGCCCTTCAGCGGCACCATCGGCATTCGTCAGGTGGACGTCGGCGACTACCTTGCCAGCGGCACGGTGATCGCTACCCTTCAGGACTTGACCAGCCTGTACGCCGACTTTTTCGTGCCGGAGCAGGCGCTGCCGAAACTGGCCCTCGGCCAACAGGTGCAGGTGAGCGTCGCGGCCTACCCGGACCGCGTATTCACCGCGCGCATCAGCGCCATCAACCCCAAGGTCGAAGACACCACCCGCAATGTGCTGATTCGCGCCACCCTGCCCAACCCCGATAGCCAACTGCTGCCCGGCATGTTCACCAGCCTGCAAGTGCTGCTCGGGCAGGACACGCCGCAACTGGTGCTGCCGGAAAGCACGATCACCTACACGCTGTACGGAAACTCAGTGTACGTCGTCGTGCCGAAGAAGAACGCCGACGGCCAACCGGAACACAACAGCAAGGGTGAGCCTCAATTCATGGTCGAGCGGCGCTTCGTCGAGACCGGTGAGCATCGCGGCGGGCTGGTCATCATCAGCAAAGGATTGAACACCGGCGAGCAGGTGGTCACCGGCGGCCAGCTGAAACTGGATAACGGCGCTGCCGTCGCCATCGTGGCCGACCCGGCAACACCGTCTGACGCCACCCCGGCGGCGCCGAACAGCCAGCCCAAAGCTGACTGATCAAGGAATCGATCATGGCCTTTACAGACCCGTTCATCCGTCGCCCGGTGCTCGCCAGCGTGATCAGCCTGCTGATCGTGCTGCTGGGTTTTCAGGCGTTCAGCAAGCTGACCATCCGCCAGTACCCGCAGATGGAAAACGCGCTGATCACCGTGACCACGGCCTACCCCGGCGCCAACGCCGAAACCATTCAGGGCTATATCACCCAGCCGCTGCAGCAGAGTCTGGCGAGCGCCGAAGGCATCGACTACATGACCTCGGTCAGTCGGCAGAACTTCTCGGTCATTTCCATTTATGCGCGCATCGGCTCCAACAGCGACCGTCTCTACACCGAGCTGCTGGCCAAGGCCAACGAGGTCAAGAACAAGCTGCCCCAGGACGCCGAAGACCCGGTGCTGAGCAAGGAAGCCGCCGACGCCTCGGCGCTGATGTACATCAGTTTCTACAGCGCCGAGCTGAGCAACCCGCAGATCACCGATTACCTGTCCCGGGTCATCCAGCCGAAGCTGGCGACGCTGCCGGGCATGGCCGAAGCCGAGATCCTGGGCAATCAGGTGTTCGCCATGCGCCTGTGGCTCGATCCGGTCAAGCTCGCCGGTTTCGGCCTGACCGCCAGCGACGTCACCGAAGCCGTGCGCAAGTACAACTTCCTGTCCGCGGCGGGCGAGGTGAAAGGCGAGTACGTGGTCACCAGCGTCAACGCCAGCACCGACCTGAAATCCCCCGAGTCCTTCGCGGCCATCCCGCTCAAGACCGTGGGCGACAGTCGCGTGCTGCTGGGCGATGTGGCGCGGGTGGAAATGGGCGCCGAGAACTACGACACGGTCAGCTCGTTCGACGGCACACCGTCGGTGTACATCGGCATCAAGGGCACACCCAGCTCGAACCCGCTGGACGTGATCAAGGAAGTGCGGCGCATCCTGCCGGAGCTGGAAGCTCAGTTACCGCCGAGCCTCAAGGCGTCCATTGCCTACGACGCCACGCTGTTCATTCAGGCCTCGATCCATGAAGTGGTGAAGACCCTGATCGAAGCGGTGCTCATCGTCATCGTCGTGGTGTTCCTGTTTCTGGGTGCCTTGCGCTCGGTGCTGATCCCAGTGATCACTATCCCGCTGTCGATGATCGGCGTGCTGTTTTTCATGCAATTGATGGGCTATTCGATCAATTTGCTGACGCTGCTGGCGATGGTCCTTGCCATCGGTCTGGTGGTGGACGACGCCATCGTCGTGGTGGAGAACATTCACCGCCACATCGAGGAAGGCAAGACGCCGTTCGATGCGGCAATCGAGGGCGCTCGCGAGATCGCCATGCCGGTGGTGTCGATGACCATCACCCTGGCAGCGGTCTATGCACCCATCGGTTTTCTGGAGGGACTGACCGGCGCGCTGTTCAAGGAATTCGCCCTGACGCTGGCCGGCGCGGTAGTGATTTCCGGCATCGTCGCGTTGACCCTGTCGCCGATGATGTGCGCCGTGCTTCTGCGCCGGGAAGAGAACCCCAGCGGCCTTGCGCACAAGCTCGATCACGCCTTCGAAAGTCTGAAGCGCCGCTACCAGCGCCTCCTCCATGGCACGCTGAATACGCGGCCGGTGGTCATCGTGTTCGCGGTGCTGGTGCTGTGCCTGATTCCGGTGTTTCTCAAGCTGAGCCAATCGCAACTGGCGCCGGACGAGGACCAGGGCATCATCTTCATGATGGCGACGGCGCCGCAGCCGACCAACCTCGATTACATGAACACATACACTGACCAGTTCATCAGCATTTTCAAGGCGTTCCCGGAGTACTACTCCTCGTTCCAGATCAACGGCTTCAATGGGGTGCAGACCGGCGTCGGCGGGTTCCTGCTCAAGCCATGGGATGAGCGCAGCCGCACGCAAATGGAGCTGCTGCCCGAGGTGCAGGCCAAGCTCAACGGCATCACCGGGCTGCAGGTTTTCGGCTTCAACCTGCCGTCGTTGCCCGGCACCGGTGAGGGCCTGCCGTTTCAATTCGTGATCAACACACCGGGCGACTATGCCGCGCTGCTGGAGGTCACGGATCGCATCAAGAAACGCGCCGCCGAATCGGGCAAATTCGCATTTCTGGACGTTGATCTGGCCTTCGACAAGCCGGAAGTGGTGGTCGACATCGACCGCGCCAAAGCCGCGCAGATGGGCGTGTCAATGCAGGACCTTGGCGGCAGTCTGGCGACGCTCCTCGGCGAGGCGGAAATCAACCGCTTCACCATCGACGGGCGCAGCTACAAGGTCATCGCCCAGGTTGAGCGGGCCTACCGCGACAACCCGGCCTGGCTGGCGAATTACTACGTCAAGAACGCCGATGGCAAGATGCTGCCGTTGTCGACGCTGATCACCGTCAGCGACCGGGCCAGACCCCGGCAGCTCAATCAGTTCCAGCAGCTCAACTCGGCGATCATCTCTGGTTTTCCGCTGGTGAGTCAGGCGGAGGCGATTGAGCTGGTGAGACAGATCGCCATCGAAGAGTCGCCGCCGGGTTTTGCCTACGATTACGCCGGCGCGTCCCGTCAGTACGTGCAGGAAGGCAATGCACTGTGGGTGACGTTCGGCCTGGCCCTGGCGATCATTTTTCTGGTGCTGGCCGCGCAGTTTGAGAGCTTCCGCGATCCGCTGGTGATTCTGGTGACTGTGCCACTGTCGATCTGCGGCGCGCTGATTCCGTTGTTCCTCGGCATCTCGTCGCTGAATATCTACACGCAGGTGGGTCTGGTCACGCTGATCGGGCTGATCAGCAAGCACGGCATTCTGATCGTCGAATTCGCCAATCAGCTACGCCGCGATAAGGGCCTGACTGCCCGCGAAGCGGTGGAGGAAGCGGCGGCGATTCGTTTGCGCCCCGTGTTGATGACCACCGCAGCGATGGTGTTCGGCATGGTGCCGCTGATTCTCGCGACGGGCGCGGGCGCGGTCAGTCGCTTCGATATCGGTCTGGTGATTGCCACGGGCATGTCGGTGGGGACGTTGTTCACGCTCTTTGTGCTGCCGTGCGTGTATACGCTGCTGGCGCGACGGGACGAGCCGCACCCCGAAGGCAATGGCCATTCGAATGCCGACACGACTCCCGGTACCTGACGCAAGGAAAAATAAACACACGCCCACAAAAAAGGCCCTGATTTTTCGGGGCCTTTTGGTCAATGCAACAGAAAGGAATCAGCCTTGAGGTCCGCTCCCTTGGGCCAGGCCGAACATCAACAGGAGCAGATCGTGATCAGGCCGGGCCGTGTCGGACATCTTGGCCACCCGAGGCAGCGGGCAATGGCCTTCGCCATGCACTGCACTCAAAATCTTTGGTCCGGGCTGATCCCAGGCCGCCAACGCGATGGAAGTCACCCCCAACGCCCCGACCAAAAACAAACCTCGCGCCATTTCTAACTTCATCGCTGTAAACCTTTGATGGGCCTGCCAAACGCGGTCTCGTAAAAGTAGACCAGCTTGGTCCAGTCCGCTGGCTGAAACGACGAATGGCGACGCAGTTGTTTCATGTCGTGCTGCGCGGCGGCATAAGACGTCAGCCGCTGACGGCATTTCTCCAGATCGAGCAGCGCGACCTCAGCATTGGCATTGGCGCCCTCGCCCACGACGCGAACGAAAACGTGCTTGATGTAAATGCAGCTGTGCTGCCAGCGACCCTTGTGCATACGGGCCAGGTTGCTGGCGATTGCCTGAAGCATCTGCTCGTACACCACTTCGCCGTGCTGCTCGCGACCGCCGGCGCGCAGCCAGTTTTCGAATTCGTCGAAGCCGTCCAGAGAAGCCGTGACCAGCAACGCACGCCACTCGTTGTTCTCATCGCGCTCGGCACCACAGAACACCATGCGCGGCACGTTGACGTCGAGCTGGCGAAGACCTTCGAGGGCATCGCGCTCACGCAGCACGGTCGGACGGCCAAACGGGTGCAACCAGCTGCGGTAGATATGGCCGGTTTGGCGCTTCACATACAGCAGCCGACCGTTTTCCGAGACGACACGCTGTACGCCACTTTCACCGCCACGGCGCACGTTGGGCTCTTCGACCCATTCGCCCCGCGTGTTCCAGAAATAGGCGAAGCGGTCCTTGGCGGGAACGGCTAACTCTGTTGCGAAATCCACGGCCATCCTGTTACCTCTTACGTAATAGATACACACGCCACATGGCGTACATCGGCAGGAAATCCAGGCGCTCCTGAATCCGAAACCCTGCCTGTTCAAATTCGGCCTCTACGGTGGCCACCGGCAGCACGAAGCGATTCTGATAATCATGTTTCGGTCGCGCCCCTTCAGCGCGGCGTCGCTTCCAGGCCTTGAAATTGCCATCCACCCACAGCGACACGATCACGCTGTCCCGGCTCACCCGGTGAAACTCTTTCAGCAGCACGGCGCGGTCTTCAGCCTTGCCGATGTGGTGCATCAAACGCATGCAGAAGATGCTGTCGACGGCGTTGTCCGGCATCTCGATGGCAAACGCCGATGTCTGCAGCGGCTGCACGCGCTTGACGATCTCCGCGGGTTGCGACTCGCAGGCAATCTTGACCATGGAAGCCGAGTTGTCCGCCCCGATGATCACCCGGTTGGCTTTCTCGGCCAGCACCGGCCAGAAACGTCCTGCGCCACAGGGGAGATCCAGCACCAGCCCCGGTTCGCCCGCCAACGCCAATGCGCGGCGTGCAAGTTGTTTGTCCCGGCGATCAGACAGGCGCCTGGCCAGTCCATCGTTGTGTTTGCGCAAATACCTTTTAGCGTGTTCGTCGTCGTATTTGCGTGAAAAATCCAGCTCGATCCGCTTGCTCATGGCTGCCTCCCCTTGATGAGAGGGCCAAACTAAGCAGCGAAGCGTCACGCTCAGGTCAGATGAATGTGAAAAAAGCGTCCGAAAAAGTGAAAAAATGTTACGAGGTTATTCAAGGACTTAGGGCCAGCATACGGCCATATCCCGGTCTGTTTTAGCACCTTTACACAGGCTGTACATTTGTCGACGGCAACCGAGCCGAGTCTTTGCCAAGGCGCAAACCCATGTCCACGCTGAATCGGCAACCGTTTGGCTCCATGGTGTCCAGGCTGACGGACCACCCTTGGTTCTCGCAGATACGCTGCACCAATGACAGCCCCAGACCCAAACCTTCGCCGCGTTGCTCAGTACCGCGCACGAACGGCTGAAACATCGCCTCACGTTTTTCTTCCGGGATGCCCACGCCGGAATCCTCCACCATGAACCCGCCTTCTCGCAGCGTCAGGCGGATAAATCCGGTGTCGGTGTAGTGCAACGCGTTGCGCAGCAAGTTGCCCATCACGGCATAGAGGAAGGTGGCGTTGTAAGCGGTATCGGAGGGCTCGCCGGGCAGGTATTCCAGGGTCAGGCCTTTGTGTTCGATCGGTTCGCGCCACAGGCTGATCAACTGCTGGGCGGCGCCTTGCAGGGTGAGTTGCGGGTACAGGGCGAGGTCATCGCGCTGGGTGCGGGCCAGCATCAGGAAGGTCTGCACCAGATCGCGCATTTCTTCGCACGCCCGCGCCACGCGCTCAACCTGGGCACGGGCGCGCTGATCCAGCGCCGGGTTTTCCAGCAGCAGCTCACAGGAACTGGCCAGCACCATCAACGGCGTGCGCAGTTCGTGGCTGACGTCGCTGGTGAACATCCGCTCGCGGGTCAAGGCATCACGCAGACGGCCCAGCGTGGCATCGAAGGCCACCGCCAGCTCACCCACTTCGTCGGCGGCGTAATCGGGGGCGAGAGGCGGGGCAAGGCCGAGCAACTGATCGCGATGACGCACCTGTCGCGCCAGCCGCACAACCGGCGCCATCACCCGGCGCGCCAATATCCAGCCGAGGAAGACTGCCAGCGCCAGCGCCAGCACAAAGCCCACCAGCACGACGGCGAACAGCACGCGCTCACGCTCTTCGAAATCGCTTTGGTCCTGAAGCAGCACATAGTGACGGCCGTCTACGACCTCAACCATGGCGTGGTAGGACAACGGCCCGCGAAACACTTCGTGAAAGCCTGGTTCCAGGTGACGCAAATCCTTCGGCAGCTCGAAATCCCCCGGGCCGCCGCTGAAGTAAAACAGCTGATCCGGCTCGGGGCGATGGCTCCAGTCGTTGACGCTGTCCATCAGCAGCAGACGCGTCAGGTCGCCGCCCAGTCCAGCCGAAATCAGCTTCTCTTCGACCAGGTGCACCGTCGCGACGATGCCCATGGCGAAGCACCCGGCAACCAACGCGCTCATCAAGGCGAAGGCGATGATGATCCGTTGGGCGAGGCTCTGCTTAAACTCCATCACGCCCCTCGGCGAGGCGGTAGCCGACACCGTGAACGGTCTGCAACAGCGGCTTGGCGAACGGCTTGTCGATGACCTGGCGCAATTGGTGAACGTGGCTGCGCAGGCTGTCGCTGTCCGGGCAGTCATCGCCCCACAGGGCTTCTTCCAGGACTTCACGACGCAGGACGTGAGGGCTCTTCTGCATCAACACCGCCAGCAATTTCAGGCCCACCGGGTTGAGTTTGAGCAGACGCCCTTCGCGAGTCACTTCAAGGGTGTCTAAGTCGTAGATCAGATCGGCCACCTGCAGGGTACGCCGCCCGCCGCCTTGGGCACGACGCAATACAGCCTCGATGCGCGCCGCCAGTTCCGACAGCGCGAACGGCTTGAGCAGGTAGTCGTCGGCGCCGGAGCGGAAACCCTGCAGGCGGTCGTCGAGCTGGTCGCGGGCGGTGAGCATGATCACCGGCGTGTCGCGGCGCGCGTCTTCACGCAGGCGCTTGCACAGTGTGTAGCCGTCGATGCCGGGCAGCATGATGTCGAGCACGATCAGGTCGTAATGCTCGGTGGCCGCCAGGTGCAGACCGGACAGACCGTCTTGGGCGCAATCGACGGTATAGCCCTTCAAACCGAGGTAATCGGCGAGGTTTGCCAGGATGTCGCGGTTGTCTTCAACCAGCAGAATTCTCATGGCGCGTGTCTCCCTATGCGGTGTGGCGAGACCCGGGACACGGCGCGAGGGGCCGTTCAACAAGGTCAGAGTTGGCGGCAGCTTACGGCGATGCGCGCTCAAGGGCCAGCACTGCGGTGTATAACGTTTTTTTCACTCGCGGTTCACGGCGCCGCGACAGCGTTCTGCTCAGACTTCGCACCGCTCCGGCTCTGTATACTCCCCGCTCTCCCTCGCCCACTACACGGGATTTGCCATGTCACACGCACTCGCACGGCCCGCCTCACGCCCGATCAACTTCTGGGTTTACCTGGGCATCCCGGCCGTGACCGCAATCGTTCTGATATTGCTCGAACTGACTTCGCTGGACATGGACATCGCCAAACTGGCTTACGACCCGGTGGCGGGCGAGTTCATCGGGCGGCACAGTTTCTTTCTTGAAGACATCCTGCATGACCGGGCCAAACAGGCCGTCATCGCCATTGGGGTGTTGTCCTTCGTGAGCTTCATCGCCTCGTTCTTCGTCAGCGCACTGAAGCCGTGGAAACGTGAACTGGGCTGCATGGTGCTGTCGATGGCGTTATCCACCAGCTTCGTCACGCCGGTCAAAGTCGTGACATCGGTGCAGTGCCCGTGGAGCCTGAAAGAATTCGGCGGCCAGGAAACCTACAGCGAACTCCTCAGCCCCCGCCCGCAAACCGACAAACCCGGCCGTTGCTGGCCCGGCGGTCATGCAGCCACCGGCTTCACACTGTTCGCCCTGTTCTTCGTCTTCCGCGACCGAAAACCTCGCCTGGCCAAAGCCGGCCTGATCTTCGCGGCGGGCCTGGGCACCGTCTTTTCCGTCGGCCGAATGCTTCAAGGCGCGCACTTCTTCTCCCACAACATCTGGACAGCGGTGTTCTGCTGGCTGCTGTGTTTGGGGGCGTATTACTTCGTGCTGTACCGGCCGGCGAAGAAGAAGGATGTGGCGGTGAATGGAGAAGCGGTATCAGGATGAGGCTACCGACGAAGTAGTTTCGGGATCATGGCTAGACCGGGGACAGATTGATTTACGGTGAAGCGCTGTAAATAAATCAGTCCCCTGCAACCTCCATCGGGGGTCAGACCAAAAATTGATGGTGCCCACGCGGGCCTCTTCCCGGCTAAAGCCGGTCCCACTGAAAGTACCGCGTACACCCTGTGGGATCGGCGGCGCTCCCCCCGTAGGACCGGCTTTAGCCGGGAAGCCCTTGATCTGCTTAAACCCGCTTTTGATCTTCGTACACAAAAAGCCCAGACGACACAAAACGCGACTTGGGTGCAGGCTGAACGCAGGTCTTGCGCAGTGGGCCGAGCCGCATGGATGCGGCGAGAGCGCCGTCAGGACATGGATGTCCGTTCGGCGCGGGCCCACGGAGCGAGACCGGAGTGAAGGAACCCGACGAAGTCGGGCCTAACCAGGAGCAAGCACCCTTGGTTACTTGGGGTGCTTTTCCAAGTAACTCGCCGGAGGCGAAACGTCTGCCCCTAGGCAGACGCTCTTGATCCTGAGGCTTTTCAAAGGTCACTCGCGGAGGGAGTCATTTAGCGCCGCCCATAAAAAAACCCCGCCGAAGCGGGGTTTTTTTCTACATCGGGGTACGACTGGCTTACATCATGCCGCCCATACCACCCATGCCGCCCATATCAGGCATACCGCCACCAGCAGCCTTCTCATCAGCCACATCAGCAATCATCGCCTCAGTGGTGATCATCAGACTGGCGATCGACGAAGCAGCCTGCAGCGCAGAACGCGTCACCTTGGCCGGATCAAGAATACCCATCTCGATCATGTCGCCGTACTCGCCGCTCGCAGCGTTGTAACCGTAGTTACCAGTACCCTGCTTGACCTTGTCGACCACAACGCTAGGCTCGTCGCCCGAGTTCGCAACGATCTGACGCAGAGGCGCTTCAACCGCACGACGCAGCAGAGCGATACCCACGTCCTGATCAGCGTTGTCGCCACGCAGTTCGGAAATCGCCTGCAGCGAACGAACCAGAGCAACACCACCGCCAGGCACCACGCCTTCTTCAACGGCTGCACGGGTTGCGTGCAAGGCGTCTTCAACGCGGGCTTTCTTCTCTTTCATTTCAACTTCGGAACCGGCACCGACCTTGATCACTGCAACGCCGCCCGACAGCTTGGCCAGACGCTCTTGCAGTTTTTCTTTGTCGTAGTCCGAAGACGTGTCGCCGATCTGCTGACGGATCTGCGCGATACGACCGTCGATGTCGGCACGAACGCCAGCACCGTCGATGATGGTGGTGTTTTCTTTGTTCAAGATAACGCGCTTGGCATTACCCAGGTGTTCCAGGGTAGCGGTTTCCAGGCTCAGGCCGATCTCTTCCGAGATAACGGTACCGCCAGTCAGAACAGCGATGTCCTGCAGCATGGCCTTGCGACGGTCGCCAAAGCCTGGGGCCTTGACCGCTGCAACTTTGACGATGCCACGCATGTTGTTCACGACCAGAGTCGCCAGTGCTTCGCCTTCAACGTCTTCAGCCACGATCAGCAGAGGACGGCCAGCTTTCGCAACGGCTTCCAGAACGGGCAGCATTTCGCGGATGTTGGAGATCTTCTTGTCAACCAGCAGCAGCAGCGGGCTGTCCAGCTCGGCAACCATGGTGTCCGGCTTGTTGATGAAGTACGGGGACAGGTAGCCACGGTCAAACTGCATGCCTTCAACAACAGACAGCTCGTTTTCCAGACCCGAACCTTCTTCAACGGTGATAACGCCGTCTTTGGTCACTTTTTCCATGGCTTCGGCAATGATGTCGCCGATGGAATTGTCCGAGTTGGCCGAGATGGTGCCGACCTGGGCGATTGCCTTGGTGTCGGTGCAAGGCTTGGACAGCTTCTTCAGCTCGGCAACAATGGCGATGGTCGCCTTGTCGATGCCGCGCTTCAGGTCCATCGGGTTCATGCCGGCAGCGACGGCTTTCAGGCCTTCGTTGACGATGGCTTGGGCCAGAACGGTAGCAGTGGTGGTACCGTCGCCAGCGTCATCGTTTGCACGGGAAGCAACGTCTTTGACCAGCTGCGCGCCCATGTTTTCGAAACGGTCTTTCAGCTCGATTTCTTTGGCTACGGACACACCGTCTTTGGTGATCAGCGGAGCGCCGAAGCTTTTTTCGATGATGACGTTACGGCCTTTTGGGCCCAGAGTTGCTTTTACTGCGTCGGCCAGGACGTTGACACCAGCCAGCATTTTTTTACGGCCAGCATCGCCGAATTTAACTTCTTTAGCAGCCATGATCGTTATTCCTTAAATACTTTGTAGTAACGGGAAATGGGGTATCAACTCAGCCTTCGACGACCGCGAGAATTTCGTTCTCGCTCATCACCAGCAGGTCTTCGCCGTCTACTTTCACAGTGTTGCTGCCGGAGTAAGGGCCGAACACCACTTTGTCACCCACTTTCACGGCCAGCGCGCGTACTTCACCGTTGTCCAGGATGCGACCGTTGCCGACGGCGAGGATTTCGCCACGGTTAGGTTTTTCAGCAGCCGAACCAGGCAGCACGATACCGCCAGCAGTTTTTGTTTCTTCTTCGCTGCGACGGATTACGACGCGGTCATGCAGAGGACGAAGCTTCATTGTCGATCTCCTAATTATGGTTTTTAAACGCCCGGTGCGGACACCGGCGGGTTAAAACATCCGGGCTTGCCGGTTACGGTTCGCAAGCGAACCGCAGAATACGGTCTGACGAAACGCGCCAGAAACCTTGCGGTGACCCATACATAAGGGCGAGCAAGCCGATTTCAAGGCTGACCCGAGAAATTTTTTGCATGAATGGCGGTCGCGAAAACGAACACGGCACCCGCAGGTGCCGTGTCGTGGTGACGTTGAATCACTTTTTATCGAGGGGTTCGAACTCGCCTTCGATCACTTCACCCTCAATGACTTCAGGGCGACGTGCTTCAGGACGGGCAGCACCGGGATGCATGGAGCCTGCCGAATTTGCCGCATGCATGTTCTCGGCAAACGCACGCTGGCGCGCGGCCTGGGCCTCGGCGCGATTGCGCACCTTGCCGACGATCATCCGGCGGGTGAACGGCATCAGGAACAGCAGACCCAGCACGTCACTGATGAAGCCAGGCAGCACGAGCAAGGCACCGCCGATAGTCATCATTAAACCGTCGAGCATCTGCTGCGCCGGCAGCTCACCACGGGCCAGACTCTGCCGGGCACTCAAGGCGGTAGCCACTCCGGCGACCCGCACCACGAACACACCGAGCATCGACCCGGCAACGACCAGCAGGAAGGTCGGCAGAAAGCCGATCGACATCCCGACTTTCACCAGCACGAACAGCTCGAGCACCGGAAAAAGCAACAAAAGCAGAAGAAAAACGCGCATCAAAGTGAGTTCCTAGACGGAAGAAGGCTTCCAGTAGACCTTACGTGACGTCGCAAAGTCGTTAATTCAAGCCTCGGCCTGTTCAAGTGTGGGCCATTTTTCAGCGTGAGCCAGCTGAACCAAGGCCTGGCGGACGTGTGTCGGCGTATTGCAGGGCTCTGCGAAGGCCAACCAGTACAGACTTTGACCCACGCGCAGGTGCATGCCCTCGCTGTCGATGCCCACCAGCGTGGCAGGCTCGGTCTTGGGCAAACCGGCCAGCTCGACGTAGTGGGCGATGGCCTTGGCGTGATCAGCATTCATGTGCTCGACCATGCTGAGCTCCGCAGCCCCGGCGAAGGGATTGGCCAATGCCGCGTCGTCCAGCCAGTGGATCGCGCCAAACCCGCCGATGAAACGGTAGCGCACCGGCTTCAGCACCCAGAAATCAAAATCATGAGCGCTGTGGTAGCTCTCGGATTCAGGAAAATAACGGTAGTAACGCTGAGCGGCCGCTTCAATCTGGGCCTCGTCGCTGATTTTCTCGGCCTCGGCCATCAGCGTGACGCGCCCCACCGCTTGCACATCCTCGGCGCCGCGCTCGCCCACCAGCAAGGAACACTTGGCGTCGAGCTGCAGATTGTGGGTGTGCTGCGCGATGCGGCTGATGAGGATCAACGGACGGCCCTGGTCGTCCAGGCAATAAGGCACCACAGAGCCAAACGGGTAACCGGGCATCGACTTGGAATGGGTCGATAACACGCCGCGGTATTCCTTGAGCAGCAAGGTACGGGCTTGCCGGTTGGCGCTGGCGCTCATGTGGGGCTCCTGAACAGTAAAACGAAGGCATCAAGGGACGCGTAGCAGCAGACGGCGACGCAGGCCCCACGATAATCGTTATCGCCGGAAGGTGCCAGATTGAGCGGGGGTGACGATTTCGTGGAGGGTTCGCGTAAAAAGAAAACGCTTGAAAATGAAACTGGCCAACGCACGCAGATCAGATTGTGATCTGCGCACGCTCAGGCATTGATAAAGCTTTTTTTACCAGGAAACACCAAAACCGGCGGTGTAGCGGGTCTTGTCCAGGTCGCCGTTGTCGGAGCCGCTGATGATGTCTTTCTCCGCCTTGAGGTTGAGCGACGCCCATTCGGTGACTTTGTAGCGCAGGCCCACTTCCGTCTCGAGGCTGTAGTCAGCCACGCCGCTGATCGGCTTGCCGACTTCACCGTTGGTGAAGAACTCGACCTTCTTGCCGATCAGGTAACGGTTGTAGTCCCAGGTGCCGGACACGGAATAGAAGTTGTCTTTCTCGCCGTTGGAGTATTCGAAATCGGTGCGGTTAAGCAGCGCGCCGATTTTGAATGCGCCCAGTTCGTCGTCCCAGAACTGGTAGCCCGGACCGGTACCCACGGTGCGCTGACGGGCCAGGTCTTCAATGGTGTCACGCTTGTAGGTGATACGACCGTCCCAGAACCACTTGTCCGTGAAGAACCGGTCGACCGAGTATTCGGCGTCCCAGTTATTGGTGGTGGTCAGGCTGTCCTGCGATTCGCGGTTGTACTCGCCCTTGGCGTTGTGGCGCCACTGGCCATGGGTCGCGGACGTCTTGAAGGCGATGTTGTAATCATCGGTGTCGTTCTCGGCGCGCTGGAAGTCCAGTGCAGCATCGACGTTGCCCTTCCAGACCAGATCGGTGACCACCGGCTTGGGTTTGATGATCTGCTGGATGCTCGCCAGTTCAACCGTCTTCGGCGCATCGCCATTGGCCAGCGTGACCTTGCCATCTTCGGCCGGCTGCAACGACTTGGACACTTCGCCGGTGGTGGCGTCCTGCTTTACCAGAAGGTGCTGGTCACTCTCCAGCGTCTTGATTTCCTTCCAGTCCAACGGGACGTCGCCTGCATATTTGGTATTAATCAGCAGCTTGCCGCCGTCGAAGAACTTGATAGTCCCGGTCATCTTGTCGCCGTTTTTCAACCAGACGGTGTCGGCGAGCAATGGGGTAGAAGCAGTAGCAACAGCAACGCACAACAGGGTTCTGGACAACATAAGCAACGACAAGGCTCTGGTTCGCGGAGAATCGGGCATTATCCGGATAGATAACGGGTTGGCCATCGGCAGACCGCCGACACAGGTAACACTGACAGTAGGAAGTTTCCCTAGTTCCTTATCGAAAATTCCCGTTCATCCCTTTTACAGGAACGAATGCGTGATCGAACAATCATCGGCTCAAAACGACCCTGCCGGCCTCTCTCCCGCTGAGGCACGGCGCACGGCGTTATACCTCACACTGCATCAAGTGCCGGAAGGCAAGGTAGTCGGTTACGGTCAGTTGGCCGAGCTGGCCGGTTTGGGACGAGCGGCGCGTTTCGTTGGCAGGGCATTGAGCCAGTTGCCGGACGGCAGCAGCCTGCCCTGGCATCGCGTGATTGGCGCCGGCGGGCGCATCAGCCTGGCCCCCGGAACCGTGTCGGGCGAGGAGCAACGGGCGCGCTTGCGGGCCGAGGGCGTGACCATCCGTAACAATCGTGTGGATATGCAGCGTCATGGCTGGCGCCCGACAGAGCACAACGGTTAGAGTGCGCGCTTTGTTTACGTAACCTGAGGCAGATTCCAGCCCATGCCCCGCAAAACCTGGCGCGCCGCGCTCGCCGCATATGCCAGCCCCTCTACGTTTGTGCTCCTGTTGCTCGGCTTTGCCGCGGGCATGCCCTACATGTTGGTGTTCTCAACGCTATCTGTCTGGCTGCGCGAAGCCGGCGTTGCGCGTGAAACCATTGGCTATGCCAGCCTGATTGGCCTGGCCTATGCCTTCAAATGGGTCTGGTCGCCGCTGCTCGATCAATGGAGCCTGCCGTTGCTGGGCCGGCTCGGCCGACGCCGCTCGTGGCTGGTGCTCTCGCAATCGCTGGTGACCCTGGGCCTGATCGGCATGGGGTTCTGTGACCCGCAGCAGCATCTGTCGTGGCTGATCGCGATTGCCGTGCTGGTCGCGTTCTCCTCCGCGACCCAGGACATCGCCATCGACGCCTACCGCCTGGAAATCGCCAGCGACAGCCAGCAAGCGACCCTTGCCGCCAGCTACATGGCCGGCTATCGCGTCGCCGCCCTCCTCGCCACTGCCGGCGCGTTGTATTTCGCCGAAGGCTTCGGTTCGACCGGCTTTGCCTACAAACACTCGGCCTGGGCCGGCACCTACGTGCTGTTCGGCCTGCTCATGGTGCCCGCGCTGATCACCAGCCTGATCATGCGTGAACCGTCCGTGCCGATCCGCACCCAGCTGTCGGCCGTGCGCTACGGCTTTGCCCATCAACTGGCCTCGGTGTTCGTGCTGATCATTCTGCTGGTCTCGGTGCCGGCGATGTTTACCCAGCTGTACAACACCGATTTCGCCAGCGTGCTGTTTCAGGGCACCACCTGGAAAGACCTGCTGATGGAAGACCGCGCCTTTCTGCGCGCGATCCTCTACACGCTGCTGACCGTGGCCTGCCTGTCGTCCATGGGCCGCCGCGGTCTGGCGCCGGTGCTGACGCCGATCAACGATTTCATCCTGCGTTATCGCTGGCAGGCCTTTCTGCTACTGGGGCTCATCGCCACGTATCGCATGTCCGACACGGTCATGGGCGTCATGGCGAACGTGTTCTACATCGACCAGGGCTTTACCAAGGATCAGATTGCCAGCGTCAGCAAGATCTTCGGGCTGGTGATGACGCTGGCCGGCGCGGCGTTTGGCGGTCTGGCGATCGTGCGCTTCGGCATTCTGCCGATCCTGTTCATCGGCGGCGTGACCTCGGCTGCGACCAACCTGCTGTTCCTGATGCTGGCCGACATGGGCCCGAACCTGAAGATGCTGATCGTCACGATCTCGCTGGACAACTTCAGCTCGGGCCTCGCGACATCGGCGTTCGTGGCCTACCTGTCGAGCCTGACCAACCTCAAGTTCTCGGCCACTCAGTACGCGCTGCTCAGCTCGATCATGCTGCTGTTGCCGCGCCTGATCGGTGGCTACTCCGGGGTTATGGTGGAGAAGCTGGGGTACCACAACTTCTTCCTGGCGACCGCGCTGATGGGCGTGCCGACGCTGTTCATGATCGCCCTGCACTGGGCGCAGGAAGCACGCCGGGAAGCGCGGGAAGAAGCGGCAGAACCCGAAGAGCCGGCCAAGCCTGCGGATTCGGTGCTCTAAAGAGCCTTCATCTTCCGGCTGCTACAAGGTTGCCTCCGCCACGGCGACCAACAAAAAGCCCCGCACTTTCACAAGTCGGGGCTTTTTGGTGTCTGCGGTCGAGCGTTACGCCTTTGCGGGCTGCTCATCCTGCACCACACGAATCACGCGCTGCGGGAACGGGATGTCGATGTTGGCCGCGCGCAGGCGGTCACGGATTTCAGCGTTGAAGCGGTTCGACACGTCACCGAAGTCACCGGTCTTGGTCCACACACGCAGCGACACGGTAATCGAGCTGTCGCCCAGTGCCGCGACCACCGCCTGTGGCGCCGGATCCTTCAGGATGCGCGGATCATCCGCCATGTCCATCAGCACTTGCAGCGCCTGCTTCAAATCGGCGTCGTAATCGATGCCCACGTCGAAGGTGATCTTGCGCGTCGGCTGACGGTTGGTATTGGTGATGATGCCGTTGGACAGGTTGCCGTTGGGCAGGATTACCGTCTTGTTGTCGCCGGTGCGCAGCACGGTGTGGAAGATCTGAATCCCGTCCACGGTGCCCGACACGCCTTGCGCTTCGATCCAGTCGCCAATGCGGAACGGACGGAACAGCAGAATCAACACGCCACCGGCAAAGTTCGCCAGACTGCCCTGCAACGCCAGGCCGATGGCCAGACCCGCCGCACCGATCGCGGCAACGAATGAGGTGGTTTCTACCCCGATCATCGAGGCAACGCTGACGATCAGCAGTATCTTAAGAATGATGTTGGTGATGCTGCTGATGAAGCCCTGCAACGCCAGGTCGACGTGGCGCAGCGCCAACAGCGCGCCCACTCGGGACGTCAGTCTATTGATCAGCCACCAGCCGACCAGCAGGACGACCACTGCCAGCAGCACTTTGCTGCCGTATTGCATGACCATCGGGATCCAGGCCTGAGACGCTTTCACCAGATGGTCTACCTGGCCGTTTAAATCCAAGTCCATCTATTTCTCCTCGGGGTCGCGACATGGAAGGCTTAAGCAACGGCGCCGAATGGGCCCGTTATTTCAGCCAGACCTGCATTCGGACGCACAGGAACCCCTCGGGTTCCTGAGCCAACATGAAATCGCGGGGCAAATCGCGGGGGAATCAGTCGCGGAAGTTGTTGAATTGCAGCGGCATGCCGAACTCGTGACCACGCAGCGCAGCGATCGCTTCTTGCAGGTCATCACGCTTCTTGCCGGTGACGCGCACTTGCTCGCCCTGAATGGCAGCCTGAACCTTGAGCTTGGCTTCCTTGATGTGAGCGACGATCTTCTTCGCCAGCTCCTTGTCGATGCCTTCCTTGAGCGTGGCCTCCTGCTTCATGACCTTGCCGGACGCGAAGGGGTCCTTCAGTTCCAGGCACTGCACGTCGATCTTGCGCTTGACCAGGGCCAGCTTGAGGATCTCGATCATGGCTTCGAGCTGAAAACCTTCTTCGGCCGTCATCTTGATCAGCAGGTCTTTTTCCGTGAATTCGAAGCTGCCTTTGCCTTTGAGGTCGTAGCGGCGGTCCAGCTCCTTGATCGCGTTGTCGACGGCATTCGTGACTTCGTGTTTATCCAGTTCAGACACTACGTCGAACGAGGGCATGTAGATTCTCCAATTGATACGGCGCGGCTCGACATGTGGATGGAGCACGCCTGACTTGACGGTATGAAAGCCCGGTCATTATAACGAGACTTTTCCCACGTTCATGTGAGCCTGCGATGTTGATTTGGTTTTCCTTGCGCACCGAGATCTTCGTCATCGGGGGTGATTTCAGTTGAATCCCGTGCGCTGGCATGTGCTGGGTGCGGGCAGTCTGGGCAGTCTGTGGGCCACGCGACTGGCCCGGGCGGGTTTGCCGGTGCGGCTGATCGTGCGCGACGAGGCTCGACTGGTGGCCTACAACACGCAAGCCGGTCTGGCGCTCAACGAAAACGGTCAACGCCAGAGGTTTGCTATCCCGGCACAGACGGTCAGCGCAGGCGAGCCCATCCAGCGGCTGCTGGTGGCGTGCAAGGCCTACGACGCTGAACGCGCCGTTGCAGCCGTCGCCCATCGTCTGGCCGACAAAGCTGAGGTCCTGCTCCTGCAAAACGGGCTGGGCAGCCAGGACGCCGTGGCCGCGATGATTCCTGAGGCACGCTGCATCTTTGTCTCCAGCACCGAAGGCGCCTACCGCGATGAAGACTGGAGCGTGGTGTTCGCCGGACAGGGTTTCAACTGGCTCGGCGACACGCAGCAAGGCGCGGCGCCGGCCTGGCTGGACGAACTCAAGCAGGCCGGCATCCCCCATCAGTGGACCGCTGACATCACCGAACGCCTCTGGCGCAAGCTCGCGCTCAACTGCGCCATCAACCCGCTGACCGTGTTGCACCAATGCCGCAACGGCGAGCTGCAGGCTCATGCCGAGGAAGTGACGGCGCTGTGTGCCGAGCTCGGCCATGTGCTGCACTGCTGCGGTCAGCCCGGCGCGGCGGAAGGGTTGCTGGAACAGGTGCAACAGGTGATTGCCGCCACCGCCGGGAATTATTCCTCCATGTATCAGGATGTCGCCCAAGGCCGCCGCACCGAGATCCGCTACCTGCTCGGGCACGTCTGCGCCACGGCGGCGGCGCTTGATTGCCCGGCACCCACACTGAACCTGTTGCGCCTGCGCCTGATCGAACACCTCAACGCCCGAAGTCTGCCCAGCGACTGACGGGTTTGCTCACGGGCGGAACAGCGCTAACCTGCCCGCTCCTCCTTCCGGTGACCTGCCCCATGCCATTGCGCCAGCGCCTCGAAAACCTGCCGGTCGGTCAAAAACTTCTGGCCGCCTTGCTGGTATTGCTCACCACCGTGCTGGTGGTCGCCAACCTAACCTTCATCAGCGCCGCCTATTACATCTCTCAAGAAGCGATGGCGCCCCAGGCGTTGCAAACGATCGGTCGACTGATCAGCAATCCCGGGCTGTCCGAGCAAGCCTTATCCTCGACCTACAACGCCCAGGCGCTGCTCAAGGAACTTAAAAATTACGGCCCGTTGCGGGCGGCGGCTGTTTACGACAGCAGCGGTACGCGTCTGGCGCAGATGCAGCAGGGCGACAAACTGCGCATGCCCGACCACTATCGGGATCTGGAGAGCTGGCGCATTACCGAGTTTCGCAACACCCAGGTCATCCCCATTCCCAAAGCAGGGCAAGCGGCGGGGCATCTGTTGCTGGTCGCCAGCAGCGAATTGCCGACGGCGTTCTACACCGGCACGCTCACCGCCAGTATCGGCATTCTGATTTTCAGCATCTTGCTCTGGGCCGGTGTGGCCCGGCAGATTCGGCGCTTCATCACCGAGCCGATCTACCAGCTGGAAGACCTATCGCGGCGGGTCACCCGCGAGGAGAACTACGCGCTGCGAGCGACGCCCGGCAACAAGGACGAGATCGGTTCGCTGGCCGAGGCGTTCAACACCATGCTCTCGCGCATGGAAGCCCGTGAGCAGCAGCTCAGACGCGCCCGCGATGAATCCCAGGAAGCCTACGATCAGGCCCAGGGTCTGGCGGAAGAAACCCGTCACACCAACCGCAAGCTGGAGCTGGAAGTTCAGGTGCGCAGCAAGATCGAGAAGAAGCTCACGGGGTTTCAGAATTACCTCAACAGCATCATCGACTCCATGCCCTCGGCGCTGATTGCCCTGGATGAGCAGCTGTACGTCACCCAATGGAATCAGGAAGCCGGCGCCCTGTCCGGCACCCCGCTGGACGAGGCGTTGAACCAGCCGATTTACTCCGCCTTCCCGCCGATGCGCGCCTTCTTGCCGCAGATCAAACAGACCGTCGAGCGTCACACCGTCACCAAGATCGAGCGCGTCACCTGGGTCAAGGGCGAAGAGTCGCGTCATTACGCCCTCACCTTCTACCCGCTGACCGGCGATGCAGGCCGTGGCGCGGTGATCCGCATCGATGACATCACCCAGCGCCTGTCGCTGGAAGAAATGATGGTCCAGTCGGAGAAAATGCTTTCGGTGGGTGGTCTGGCCGCCGGGATGGCCCATGAGATCAACAACCCCCTCGGTGCGATCATGCACAACGTGCAGAACATCCGCCGTCGGCTGTCGCCCGATCTGCCGAAGAATCTGGAGCAGGCCCAGCAGGAGGGCATCGAGCTGGCGGCAGTGAATCAATACCTGATCGCCCGCGAAGTGCCGCAGTTGCTGGACGGCATTCAGTCAGCCGGGGCGCGGGCGGCAAAGATTGTCAGCCATATGCTCAGCTTCAGCCGGCGCAGTAACCGTCAGCTGGCGCCCTGCGATCTGCCGGCACTGATTGATCAAGCCGTGGAGATCGCCAGCAACGACTTCGACCTGACCATCGGTTTTGACTTCAAGGGCCAGAACATCATTCGCCAGTTCGATCCTGCTCTGGGCCCGGTGCCTGCGACGGCCAACGAACTGGAGCAAGTGCTGCTCAACCTGCTCAAGAACGCCGCTCAGGCTATCCATCAGCGTGAAGACGCGAGGGAGCCGGGGCGCATCATTTTGCGCACGCGCTTGAACCCGCCCTGGGCGGAAATCCAGGTCGAGGACAACGGCATCGGCATGTCGGAAAGCGTGCGCAAGCGCACCTTCGAGCCGTTTTTCACCACCAAGGAAATCGGTCAGGGCACGGGCCTCGGGCTGTCGGTGTCGTATTTCATCATCACCAACAACCACAAAGGCCAGATGGAAGTGCATTCCACCCTCGGCCAGGGCACCTGTTTCACCTTGCGCCTGCCGCTGGTGGACAATTCGATTGATATGCCTGCACCACAGGTCATTGGTCAGAACGACCGGGAGTAGAGCCATGGGATTTCGCTTGTCGAAAATTTACACGCGCACGGGTGACACCGGCGAAACGGGCCTGGGCGATGGCCGCCGAGTGCCGAAGGATCACCCGCGGGTCGAGGCCATCGGGGAAGTCGACTCACTGAACAGTCAGGTCGGCGTGTTGCTGGCCGGCCTTTCGGCGGCAGTCGCGACTCATCCGGCACTGCAGGAAGTCATCGACGTGTTGGCGCCGTGTCAGCATCGACTGTTCGACCTGGGCGGCGAGCTGGCGATGCCGGAATACAAGGCGCTGAATGCGGCGGAGATTGAGCGCCTGGAAACGGCCATCGATCACTGGAATGAGGAGCTGGGGCCGCTGGAGAACTTCATTCTGCCGGGCGGCTCGACGCTGATCGCCCAGGCCCACGTTTGCCGGAGCCTGGCACGCACGGCGGAGCGGCGTTGCCAGCACCTGAACGCGGTCGAGCCACTGGCCGGGGTTGGTCTGGCGTACATCAATCGGCTGTCGGATTTGCTGTTTGTCGCGGCACGGATCATTGCCCGGCGCGAGGGGGTGGCGGAGATTTTGTGGGAGCCTGCGAAGAAGCCGCAGTGACTGGGTAAGGAGTAGGCAGGACTGTGCTGCGGTGATGATGTGCTGATACACCGCAACTCAGCTGGCAAATGCAAAAGCTGTGGGAGTGAGCTTGCTCACGAAGACTGCCTTTCAGCCACTAGAGATCTAGTGGATGTACAGACCTCTTCGCGAGCAAGCTCGCTCCCACAAGTTCTTCATCGGCAGCGGAACCAGGTGTTGTGCCAAGAAGGATGAGCCGGCACCGACATTTGCTTTGTCAGTCCTGCGGCCAGAACGCGCGAATGCCGGCCACACCCTGCGCGCCACATTCCCAGGCGTGCTGACGGTCCGTCGGCCCTACCCCGCCCAGCAGATAAACCGGTTTACTGAAGCCCTCAATCAACTCGCGGGCGTTTTCCCAACCCAGCGGCTGTGCATCAGGGTGAGTTTGCGTCGGCAGCACGGGCGAGAGGGTGACGAAATCCACGCCCATCTGCTCGGCCAGACTCAACTCTTCAGCGTCGTGACATGAGGCTGCCTGCCAGCGATCGTCAGGAAACGGACGGCCCTTGCTGGCGTATTTGCGCAGCTGTTCGCTGGTCAGGTGCCAGCCCGCTGCCGGAAAGTCGCCCAGCCATTCCCTCGGCCCTTTGAGCATCAACTGCGCCTTCCCCGCGCACAGCCCGACCGCGTCCACCGCAACGTCACGGTATTTCGGGTCGTACATGTTCGGCGCACGCAGCTGAACCAGCTTGATGCCGCCAGCCACCGCCGTGCGTATGCCCCGCAGCAGCTCGGGCGTTTCCAGATCGTCCGGGGTGATCAGGTATTCACCCGGCAAACGCGCGGCGGCCACGATCGGCCTGTTCGCTGCCGGGAATTCATACTCGGCCAGTTCCCGCTGCGATACCCAGGCCAGCGGTTGCCCTTCAACACCGTGGGGCTCGCCGGTAAACGACGAGACTTCCCAGACGTCCAGCAACACCTGTTTGTCCGGGTAGTCGTGCTTGATCTTGATCAGCGGGCGCGCCGCAGTCACGACGATGCCGAGTTCTTCGTGCAGCTCGCGAGACAGCGCGGCTTCGACCGATTCATCAGGCTCGACCTTCCCGCCGGGAAACTCCCACAAGCCGCCTTGATGCTGTTTGTCGGCGCGTCGGGCGATGAGGATCTTGCCGTCGGTGCCACGGATAACCGCCGCGGCCACATGGATGCGTTTCACGTTCAACCTTCCTCCAGACCTGCCTGCTGCCAGCGCTTGAACTCAGGCCACTGATAAATCGTTTCGACGTAGGCGGCCGCATCTGCTGGCAGCTCGACGCGATAGGTACGAAAGCGCACGGCGACCGGTGCGAAGAACGCATCGACGATGCCCGGCGTGCCGAACAGGAAACCCTCGCTCACACCCGACACCGCGCGGCATTCACGCCACAGCGCAACCATGCGGTCGATATCTGCCTGAGCTTCGACCGCAATGACTTCCAGCGCCTCGTCCTGACGCAAGTCCATCGGCAAATGCGAGCGCAGTCCGACAAAGCCGCTGTGCATCTGCGCGCACGCCGACCTAGCTTGAGCGCGGGCGGCGATATCCGCCGGCCACAAGCCTGCATTCGGAAAACGCTCCGCCAGATATTCACAAATCGCCAGAGAATCAACGATGGTGCCGTGCTCGCACTTCAGTGCCGGGACTTTACCGGTCGGCGAATGCTCCAGAATCAGGCGCGTGGTGTCAGCCTGATTCAGGCGAATCACCTGATCGGTGAACGCCTCGCCGGTCAGCGCAAGTGCCAGCCACGGACGCAGCGACCAGGAGGAATAACGTTTGTCGCCGATGATCAGGTGCAGGCTCATGTCTTGGCTCCGTTGAAACCGGTGGACTCGCTCGTGACTCAGGTGCGGTATTCCGCGTTGATCTTCACGTATTCGTGCGACAGGTCGGTGGTCCAGATGGTTTCGCTGCAATCCCCACGTCCCAGCTCGATGCGGATGGTGATCTCTTCCTGCGCCATCACCAGCGAGCCTTGCTCTTCAGTGTAGGTGCTGGCGCGGGCGCCTTTGCTGGCGATGCAAACGTCACCCAGAAACACGTCGATCTTGCTGACGTCCAGGTTCGGCACGCCCGCACGCCCTACGGCCGCCAGGATCCGGCCCCAGTTCGGGTCCGACGCGAACAGCGCGGTTTTGATCAGCGGCGAATGGGCCACGGTGTAACCCACGTCCAGGCATTCCTGGTGATTGCCGCCGCCGTTGACTTCGACGGTCACGAACTTGGTCGCGCCCTCGCCGTCACGGACGATGGCCTGGGCGACGTCCATGCACACTTCGAAAACGGCTTTTTTCAGCGCTTCAAACAGCGGGCCCTTGGCTTCAGTCACCGCAGGCAAGTCGGCCTGACCGGTGGCGATCAGCATGCAGCAGTCGTTGGTCGACGTGTCGCCATCGATGGTGATGCGGTTGAACGACTTGTTGGCGCCGTCGCGAATTAGGTCCTGCAGCACGCTCGGCGCCACCTTGGCGTCGGTAGCGATGTAGCCCAGCATGGTCGCCATGTTCGGACGAATCATGCCCGCGCCTTTGCTGATGCCGGTCACGGTGACCGTCACACCATCGAGCACGAACTGACGGCTCGCGCCTTTAGGCAGCGTGTCGGTGGTCATGATGCCGGTGGCCGCAGCAGCCCAGTTGTCGACGGACAAATCATCCAGTGCGGCCTGCAGCGCGCCTTCGATCTTCTCGACGGGCAACGGCTCGCCGATCACGCCGGTGGAAAACGGCAGCACGGCGCTGGCATCCACCCCGGTGATCTCGGCCAGCTTCGCGCAGGTGCGCTCGGCAGCCGCCAGCCCTGGTTCACCCGTGCCGGCGTTGGCGTTGCCGGTGTTGGTCAGCAGATAACGCACGGTGCCCTGCACGCGCTGTTTGGCGACGATCACCGGCGCCGCGCAAAACGCATTCAGGGTGAACACGCCTGCAACGCTGGAGCCTTCGGCGCAGCGCATGACCACGATATCTTTGCGCCCCGGGCGCTTGATGCCGGCGGAAGCGATGCCAAGTTCGAAACCGGGAACCGGGTGCAGCGTCGGCAAAGGACCAAGACCAACAGCCATGAAGTGCGCTCCTTGAAAGACAGTCACACCGCGCGGCCTTGCCGACACGGCTCGATTGATTGAAAAACGCCGCGACGGCTGAGCCGGTCGCGGCGTGATATTACAGGTCAGCTACAGCTCTTCGCGGTGGGCGACTCAGCTGATCTGGCCGTGACAGTGCTTGAATTTCTTGCCCGAACCACACCAGCACAATTCGTTGCGGCCCAGCTTTTGGTCGTTGCGTACCGGCGACAGTGCGGCGGCTGCAGCTACCGCAACGTCCTCGCCCTCTTCGGTGAGCAGGTCCGGCTGATCCAGACCCGGTGCTTCGGCGTGCTGGAACTGCATGCGCTGCGCCAACTCTTCGGCTTCACGACGCAGACGCGCCTCTTCCTCGGCCGGATCTTCGCGGCGAACCTGGACGTGGGACAGCACACGAATGGCATCGCGCTTGATCGAATCGAGCAGCTCCTGGAACAGGGCAAACGACTCGCGCTTGTATTCCTGCTTCGGGTTTTTCTGAGCGTAGCCGCGCAGGTGAATACCGTGACGCAGGTGATCCATGGTCGACAGGTGGTCTTTCCACAGGTCATCCAGCACGCGCAGGAGAATCTGCTTCTCGAACGTGCGCAGCGCCTCGGCACTGGCCTGGTCTTCTTTCTCGTTGTAGGCCGCCAGAATGGCTTCCATCAACTTCGGACGCAGAGTGTCTTCGTTCAGGTGATCGTCTTCGTCGAGCCACTGCTGAATCGGCAGCTTCACGCCGAAATCGCTGTTCAGCGCGGCTTCCAGACCGGCCACGTTCCACTGCTCAGGCAACGACTGCGGCGGGATGTGCGCGGTGATCGTGGCGTCGAGGACTTCTTCGCGGAACTCGGCAATGGTGTCACCAATGTTGGTCGCAGCCAGCAGGCTGTTACGCATGTGGTAGATCACTTTGCGCTGTTCGTTGGAAACGTCGTCGAACTCAAGCAGTTGCTTGCGGATGTCGAAGTTGCGACCTTCGACCTTGCGCTGCGCTTTTTCGATCGCGTTGGTCACCATGCGGTGCTCGATCGCTTCACCGGACTGCATGCCCAGCGCTTTCATGAAGTTCTTCACCCGGTCAGAAGCGAAGATGCGCATCAGGCTGTCTTCCAGCGACAGGTAGAAACGGCTCGAACCGGTGTCACCCTGACGACCGGCACGACCCCGCAGCTGGTTGTCGATACGGCGGGATTCGTGACGCTCGGAAGCGATCACGTGCAGACCGCCCGCTTGAATCACCTGCTGATGGCGCTTCTGCCAGTCGGCCTTGATTTGCGCGATCTGCTCCGGGGTCGGGTCTTCCAGGCTAGCCACCTCAACTTCCCAGTTACCGCCCAACAGAATGTCGGTACCGCGACCGGCCATGTTGGTGGCAATGGTCAGCGCACCCGGACGACCGGCCTGGGCAATGATCTCGGCTTCTTTTTCGTGGAACTTGGCGTTCAGAACCTTGTGCTCGATGCCTTCCTGCACCAGCAGGCGGGACATGTGCTCCGAGGTTTCGATGGTCGCTGTACCTACCAGCACCGGACGCTGCTCGGCCAGGCAGGCCTTGATGTCGGTGATGATCGCCGCATACTTCTCTTCGGCGGTCAGGTACACGAGGTCGTTGAAGTCTTTCCGCGCCAACGGCTTGTTCGGCGGAATAACCATCACGGCCAGAGCATAGATCTGGTGGAATTCGAACGCTTCGGTGTCTGCCGTACCGGTCATGCCGGACAGCTTGTTGTAGAGACGGAAGTAGTTCTGGAAGGTGGTCGAGGCCAGGGTCTGGCTCTCGGCCTGAATATTCAGGCCTTCCTTCGCTTCGATGGCCTGGTGCAGACCTTCGGACAGACGACGACCCGGCATGGTACGGCCGGTGTGTTCGTCGACCAGCAGGATCTGGCCGTCCTGAACGATGTACTCGACGTTGCGATGGAACAGCTTGTGGGCACGCAGGCCGGCATATACGTGGGTCAACAGGCCCAGGTTGTGCGCCGAATACAGGCTCTCGCCTTCCGCCAGCAAACCGACTTCGGTGAGCATCTCTTCGATGAACTGGTGACCGGACTCGTTCAGCTCAACCTGACGGGATTTCTCGTCAATGGAGAAGTGGCCCTGTTTGGTGACAACGCCTTCCACTTCCTCGATGTGCTGCTCGAGCTTGGGGATCAGCTTGTTGATTTCGGTATAGAGCTTGGAGCTGTCTTCGGCCTGGCCGGAGATGATCAGCGGCGTACGGGCTTCGTCGATGAGGATCGAGTCGACTTCGTCGATCACGGCGAAATTCAGCTCACGCTGGAATTTGTCTTCCAGGCTGAACGCCATGTTGTCGCGCAGGTAATCGAAACCGAATTCGTTGTTGGTGCCGTAGGTGATGTCAGAGGCGTAGGCGGCGCGCTTCTCTTCCGGCGGCTGGAAAGGCGTGACCACGCCTACGGTCAGACCGAGGAATTCATACAGCGGGCGCATCCAGTTGGCGTCACGACGGGCCAGGTAGTCGTTCACCGTGACCACGTGCACGCCTTTGCCGGACAGCGCGTTGAGGTAGACCGCGAGGGTCGCGACGAGGGTTTTACCTTCACCGGTACGCATCTCGGCGATCATGCCTTCGTGCAGCGTCATGCCGCCGATCAGCTGTACGTCGAAGTGACGCATGCCCATGATGCGTTTACCCGCTTCGCGGCAGACCGCGAAGGCTTCAGGCAAGAGCTGGTCGAGGGTCTCACCTTTGGCTATGCGGGCCTTCAACTCATCGGTTTTGGCGCGCAGCTGTTCGTCCGAGAGGGCGAGCATTTGCTCTTCGAAGCTGTTGACGACCTGGACCGTCTTGAGCATGCGCTTCACTTCGCGCTCGTTCTTGCTTCCGAAAAGTTTTTTTAACAAAGGTGCAAACATATCGAAAGGATCTTCCACACATAGGGATGGAGGGCGGCCCCGTGAGTCGCCCGAGCAGCCCTCATGGCCGCATGCGAACGAGCATTCTACCCGGAAATGGTGGTGAGGAAAGTGGCGTTATTCCACGATGCTGGCACAGCAATGTTACGGGGCAGAAGTACAATAGGGTCATTTCCCGCGACTTCAACCCATGCGGGTGAGAAGTTTTATTAATGTTTTTTCATGATCGCGCGGCGTATTTGCACCCTTGACGCCTGACGCAAAGGTGCGTCTACCGATTCTGCTAAGATCACGCCCTAGCAACACAAGGCACCCCATCATGGCATTTCGTCCCCTACCGGCTCGCGCACCGGCTGTGCTTCTGCGCGAAGCCCGGCCCCTCAAAGCCATCTTCAACCACGCCCAACGCCTCGCGCACTTGCAGCGTCTGCTGGAAAGCCAGCTACAACCCGCCGCCCGCGAGCACTGCCACGTCGCGTCATGGCGCGAAGGCACACTGCTGCTCATCGTCACCGACGGCCACTGGGCCACTCGACTGCGTTATCAACAGAAGCGTTTGCAACGGCAACTGGTCGCGTTCAAGGAATTCGGCAACCTCACCCGCTTGCAACTGAAGGTACAGCCCGCAAGGACTCATCGAATCGCGGCCGGGCATACGCGCGATCTTTCGGTCGCGGCGGCCGAGACCATCACCGCCACGGCGGAAGGCATCACCGACCCGAAACTGCGTGCTGCGCTCGAACGGCTGGCCGCGCATGCTGTGCCTAAAGAGGCTGGGGATTCGTAAACCTGCAGAATGCCGGCGTTTTCACTGGCCCCTTCCCGGCTAAAGCCGGTCCCACTAAAAAGCATCGCGTACACCCTGTGGGACCTATGGAGGTCAGTGGGACCGGCTTTAGCCGGGAAGCTTTTGATCTGCTTTAAAGCTTTCGATCTTCATACGCAAAAGGCTCGGACACCGCAAAACGCGACTTGGGTGCAGGCCGAACGCAGGTCTCGCGCAGTGGGCCGAGCCGCATGGATGCGGCGAGAGCGCCGTCAGGGCATGGATGCCCGTTCGGCGCGGGCCCACGGAGCGAGACCGGAGTGAAGGTATTCCGACGAAGGAGGAACCCAACCAGGAGCACGGCCTTTTTGGTTACTTTTTTCTGGGACGGCAATCCGGGCTGTTGGAAAAAGTGACCCGCCGTAAGGGCGGAACCATAACTCCAGTGAACACAAAAAACGGATATGCCCGCTATCTAATTGACACTCATAAAAAAGGCCACCCAAAGGTGGCCTGAAAACATCAAAACTAGGAAGAAGAGACTGTTTACACCGCCGCAACGGGGCGCATGTAAGAGATCGGTGCGGTGCTGGCATCTTCGAAGGTCACAACTTCCCAAGCGTCTTCCTGAGCGATCAACGCACGAAGCAAACGATTGTTCAGACCGTGTCCCGACTTGAAGCCCTGATACTCGCCGATCAGACTGTTGCCCAACAGATACAGGTCACCGATGGCATCCAGAATCTTGTGCTTCACGAACTCGTCTTCATAACGAAGACCGTCTTCGTTCAACACGCCGTCCTTGTCCACGACGATCGCGTTTTCAACGCTGCCGCCCAGAGCCAGGTTATGTTTACGCAGATATTCGATGTCTTTCATGAAACCGAATGTCCGCGCACGGCTCACTTCTTTAACGAACGAAGTGCTGGAAAAATCCACACAAGCCGTTTGCGTGCGGTTCTTCAGATACGGGTGATCGAAATCGATCTCGAACCCTACCTTGAACCCTTCAAACGGTAAAAACTTGGCGGACTTGCCGTCTTCTTCTACGCACACTTCTTTAAGTATGCGGATGAATTTCTTCGGTGCGTCCTGTTCTTCCAGGCCAGCCGATTGAATCAGGAATACGAAGGGACCTGCGCTGCCATCCATGATTGGAACTTCGGAGGCAGAAAGTTCAACGTAGGCGTTATCGATGCCAAGGCCGGCCATGGCCGACAGCAAGTGCTCGACCGTATCGACCTTCACGTCGCCATTGAACAGCGTCGTGGAGAGCGTGGTGTCACCCACATTCAACGCATGAGCGTTGATCTGGACCACCGGCTCAAGATCGGTACGGAAAAACACAATGCCAGCGTTCACAGGTGCTGGTTTGAGGGTCAGGTAAACCTTCTCCCCCGAGTGCAGGCCGATACCTGTGGCACGGATAATATTTTTCAGGGTGCGTTGTTTAATCATGGCATTGGCCGCTTCAGCGCGTATCGCGAATTAGTATCAACAAAGGCTGGCGATGATAGCAGACCCCGCCTTTGCTGAACACCAATCACCCTTATACCCCTGATAGAACCCATTAATCAGCCTGACGACGCAGGAACGCTGGAATATCCAGGTAATCCAGATCGTCTTGCGGGTTCATCTTCGCTGCGGCTGTTGCGCCCGCGTGTGCCTGATTGCGCATCACGGTTGGACGGTCCAGATCGCGGTAGTTGACCGAAGGCAACTCCTGGCGTGCGGCGTGCTGCTGCGCAGGTGCGGCTTGAGCGGTCTGCATGGTGTTGTCGATGACCTTCACAGGCTTCTCGATTTTTGCACCCAGGCCAGTAGCAACAACAGTCACGTGCAGCTCGTCGCGCATGTCCGGATCGATAACGGTACCGACCTTGACCATGGCGTGCTCGGAGGCGAACGCTTCGATGATGCTACCCACGTCGGAGTACTCACCCAGAGACAGGTCAGGCCCGGCGGTGATGTTGACCAGAATGCCGCGAGCACCTTGCAGGTTCACGTCTTCCAGCAACGGGTTGCGGATCGCCGCTTCAGTGGCTTCACGCGCACGGTTCGGACCGCTGGCGCAGCCAGTGCCCATCATCGCCATGCCCATTTCGGACATCACGGTGCGTACGTCGGCGAAGTCGACGTTGATCATGCCTGGGCGTTTGATGATGTCGGAGATACCGCGAACGGCACCGGCCAGTACATCGTCAGCCTTGGCGAAAGCCGACAGCAGGCTGGCGTCTTTACCCAGGATGGTCAACAGTTTCTCGTTGGGAATGGTGATCAACGAGTCGACGCTTTCGGACAGCGCGCGGATGCCTTCATCGGCGATCTGCATGCGCTTGCGGCCTTCGAACGGGAACGGACGCGTCACGACCGCAACGGTCAGAATGCCCATTTCCTTGGCCACTTCGGCAATGATCGGAGCCGCACCGGTACCGGTACCGCCGCCCATGCCGGTGGTGATGAAGACCATGTTGGTGCCTTGCAGCACTTCAGCGATGCGCTCGCGGTCTTCCAGTGCAGCCTGACGGCCGACTTCAGGATTCGCACCTGCGCCCAGGCCTTTGGTCACGCCGGTACCCAGTTGCAGAATGGTACGTGCGCCAATGTTTTTCAGGGCCTGAGCATCGGTGTTGGCGCAGATGAACTCGACGCCTTCGATGTTGCTCTTGACCATGTGATTGACTGCGTTGCCGCCGCCACCACCAACGCCGATAACTTTAATTACCGGGCTTTGTGGGATGTTGTCTACGAGCTCGAACATGTTCCCTCTCCTTCAGTTCTCTAGTTTTATGTCGCCTGTTGCCTGCCTACCACTTTTTGAATCTTAGAAATTCCCCTGAACCCAGCGCTTGAGACGCTCTAACACTGGTGCCTTCGGTTCATCGCTATAACTGCTACCGGAGCCGGAAAGGCCGGACAGCGAGATGCCGTCAGACTGCTTTTGCAGTCCGTACAGCAACAGGCCGACGCCGGTTGAGTAGATCGGGTTGCGAACGACGTCCGCGAGCCCTTTGACGCTGTGCGGCACGCCGAGGCGGACCGGCATGTGGAAGATCTCTTCGGCCAGTTCGACCGCGCCTTCCATTTTCGAGGTGCCACCGGTCAGCACGATGCCGGCCGGGATCAAGTCTTCGTAGCCGCTGCGACGCAGTTCGGCCTGAATCAGGGTGAACAGCTCGTCATAGCGCGGCTCGACCACTTCGGCGAGGGCCTGACGGGACAGTTCACGGGGCGGACGGTCGCCGACGCTTGGCACTTTGATGGTTTCACCGGCACCGGCCAGTTTGGCCAGGGCGCAGGCGTAGCGGATCTTGATTTCTTCGGCGTACTGGGTCGGTGTGCGCAGCGCCATGGCGATGTCGTTGGTGACCTGGTCGCCGGCAATCGGGATCACCGCGGTGTGACGGATCGCGCCTTCGGTGAAGATCGCGATGTCGGTGGTGCCGCCGCCGATGTCCACCAGGCACACGCCCAGTTCTTTCTCGTCGTCGGTCAGCACCGAGTAGGCCGAGGCCAGTTGCTCGAGGATGATGTCGTCGACTTCGAGGCCGCAGCGGCGCACGCATTTTTCGATGTTCTGTGCAGCATTCACCGCGCAGGTCACCACGTGGACCTTGGCTTCCAGACGCACGCCCGACATGCCCAGTGGCTCGCGAACGCCTTCCTGGTTATCGATGACGTAGTCCTGCGGCAGCGTGTGCAGCACGCGCTGGTCAGCCGGGATCGCCACGGCCTGGGCAGCGTCGAGCACGCGCTCAAGGTCGGCCGAGCTGACTTCGCGGTCGCGAATCGCCACGATGCCGTGGGAGTTCAGGCTGCGGATGTGGTTGCCCGCAACGCCGACGAACGCCGAGTGGATGCGGCAACCGGCCATCAGCTGCGCTTCTTCTACGGCGCGCTGGATCGATTGCACGGTGGATTCGATATTCACCACCACGCCCTTCTTCAGGCCGCGGGACGGGTGAGTGCCGATACCGACGATTTCCAGCGTGCCATCAGCCGCGACTTCGCCTACCAGCGCCACCACTTTGGAGGTGCCGATATCCAATCCGACGATCATTTTGCCGCTTTGCACGTTTGCCATGGGTCCTGCCTCTTATCAATTCTTCGCGACGGCGGGTTTGTCCGTCGTTGGCGCCGCTGCCTGTTCGCGCCAACCAACGGCCAGGCCGTTGTTGTAACGAAGGTCGACGCGCGCAATGTTCGTGATCTGGTCTTTCAGTGTCTTGTCGTAGATGGCGATAAAGCGGCGCATCTTCTCAAGCAGATTGCCTCGTCCCAGCAGCAGCTCCAGGCCTGGGCCTGCAGTGCCTGCGCCGGTGGTCAGAAACCAGCTGCCTCGCTCACGCAGTTCCAGACGAGCGATGGAGAACCCCAGCGGGCGCAACATCTGGCTCAGCACCTGGTACTGCTGCATCACCTGCTGTTGAGCCCGTTGAGGCCCGAACAACTGCGGAAGGTGTTCGTAGTTGGCCAGCTCACGCGGGGTGAATGCCTGACCCTGGTTGTTCAGCAGGGATTGATCGCCCCAGCGAGCAACCGGTAGTTGTTCTTCCAGCCGGATCACCACCTGATCCGGCCAGACGCGGCGAACCTCGGCGTGGGCAATCCACGGCATTTGCTCAAGCTCTGTGCGCATGCCGGCCAGGTCGACGTTGAAAAAGCTCGTCGCCACGTACGGCGCGATTCGCTGCTGCACGGCCTGCTGGCTGATGTAGCTCAGGTCGCCCTGAACGTTGATCCGCGAGATCGGACGGTCGGCGTACGGCAACAGACGCTGGGCCGCTTCGTACGTCCCGAACCCCAGCACGACCAACAACACCGGCCACATCAGGCTGCGCAGGAAACCGAAGTTCGGCCGCGGCATGCGAGACGACATGGGCTCCTTGGCAACCATGCGGCTGGCACCACGCGGCACCGGCTTGTTGCGGCCGGCGGCGGATTGCTGATGACGAACCGTTGCGCCATGCATGATTTACCCTCGCACCTGGACGCTGTCGGCCAGAATCGCTAACACCAACTGTTGGAAATCGAGCCCGGCCGCGCGTGCAGCCATGGGCACAAGGCTGTGATCGGTCATGCCAGGAACGGTGTTCACTTCCAAGAGCCAGAATGTGCCGTCGGCGTCCTGCATGACATCGGTACGCGCCCAGCCGGCAATGCCGACCGCTTCACACGCCCGCGCCGTGAGTGCCTTGAGTTCATCTTCTTTGGCTGCATCGAGGCCGCACGGGATCCGGTACTGGGTATCGGAGGCCAGGTATTTGGCGTCGTAGTCGTAAAAACTGTGGGGAGTACCCAGACCGATGGGAGGCAAGACCTGCCCACGCAGAGAGGCGATGGTGAACTCCGGACCTTCAATCCATTGTTCAACCAACACTTGCGAATCGTAGGTACGGGCGGCGTTCCAGGCGGCGATCAATTCGTCGACGCCGGTCACCTTGGCCATACCGATACTGGAACCTTCATGGGCGGGTTTGACGATCAAAGGAAAGCCCAGTTCCGTTGCTGCAGAAATACAATCTGCCTCGCTGCTCAGCACGGCATGGCGGGGCGTCGGCAACCCGAGGCTCTGCCAGACCTGCTTGGTGCGCAGCTTGTCCATCGCCAGCGCCGACGCGAGCACGCCGCTGCCGGTGTAGGGAATTTCCAGGCACTCAAGCAGGCCCTGCATGGTGCCGTCTTCGCCACCGCGACCGTGCAGCACGATGAACGCGCGATCGATCTTTTCGCTGACCAGCCGCTGCAGGAAATCCTCGCCCACGTCGATACCGAACGCGTCGACGCCTGCGCTTTGCAGGGCCTCAAGCACTGCACCGCCGGATTTCAGGGACACCTCCCGCTCCGCGCTCTTGCCGCCGAACAGCACGGCGACGCGACCGAAGCGTTTCGGCTCCAGCGTCGAGAACAGGGCGGACTGCAGGGCGGCTGTCATTTCAGCTTACCTTCGGTTGAGGCCACGATGGCGCCGGTGAAGAGCGGGCTTTTCAGCAGCTGTGGTGCAAGGCCGCCGATGTCGCCAGCGCCCTGGCACAGCAGGATGTCACCGGCGCGCAGCAGCGGTTTGACCAGCGGGGCCAGTTCGACGCCACGCTCGATGTAAATCGGATCAAGCTGCCCGCGCTGACGAATGCTGTGGGCCAGCTGACGGCTGTCCGCACCCGGAATCGGTTCTTCACCGGCCGGATAGACTTCCATCAGCAGCAACACGTTGGCCTCGTTGAGGACCTGCACGAAGTCGTCGTACAGATCGCGGGTGCGGCTGTAGCGGTGCGGCTGGTAGACCATGACCAGACGACGGTCCGGCCAGCCACCGCGCACGGCATTGATGACGGCAGCCACTTCACGCGGGTGGTGACCATAGTCGTCGACCAGCATCACGTTGCCGCCTTCCACCGGCAGTTCGCCGTACACCTGGAAACGACGGCCAACGCCCTGGAAGCCGGACAGGCCCTGAACGATGGCTTCGTCTGAGACGCCCTCATCAGTGGCGATGGCAATGGTTGCCAGCGAGTTCAGCACGTTGTGCTTGCCTGGCATGTTGACCGACACATCCAGTGGCTCGCGGTCACGACGCAGCACGGTGAAGTGTGTGTGCATGCCGTCCTGACGGACGTTGATCGCGCGCACGTCGGCGGCGTCATCGAAGCCGTAGGTCATGATCGGGCGCTTGACCGAAGGCAAGATGTCGCGCACCACCGGATCGTCGATGCAGACCACGGCCAGACCGTAGAACGGCAGGTTGTGCAGGAATTCGACGAAGGTCTTCTTCAGTTTGTTGAAGTCGCCTTCGTAGGTCGCCATGTGGTCCGCGTCGATGTTGGTGACCACGGCCACCAGCGGCTGCAGGTGCAGGAAGCTGGCGTCGCTTTCGTCGGCTTCGGCGATCAGGTAACGGCTGGTGCCGAGCTGAGCGTTGGTGCCGGCAGCGTTCAGACGCCCGCCGATCACGAAGGTCGGATCAAGGCCACCCGCCGCGAACACCGAGGCGATCAGGCTGGTGGTCGTGGTTTTGCCGTGGGTACCGGCGACCGCGATGCCGTGGCGATAGCGCATCAGCTCGGCCAGCATTTCAGCGCGTGGCACGACAGGAATGCGACGTTCAAGGGCAGTCGCCACTTCCGGATTGGAAGTATTCACCGCGCTGGACACCACCAGCACGTCAGCCGTCGAGGCGTTTTCCGCGCGATGACCAATGAAAATCTGCGCGCCGAACGATTCGAGACGCTCGGTCACCGGCGAAGCCTTGAGGTCGGAACCGGACACGTCGTAGCCCAGGTTCAGCAACACTTCGGCAATACCGCACATCCCCACGCCGCCGATGCCCACGAAGTGGATACGACGGATGCGGCGCATTTCCGGCTGTGGCATGGCGCGTTGATTCTCAACCATGGGCCACCTCCAGGCAGATATCGACGACGGTGTTGGTGGCATCAGGCTTGGCCAGTTGGCGAGCCGTGACGGCCATGCGGTTCAATTGTTCGGGTTGCATCAAAACCTCTTTCAGGCGAGCGGCCATTTCGGCGGCGCCAGTTGTCGCTTGCGGCATGACGAAGGCAGCGCCCTCGCGAGCCAGATATTCGGCGTTGCGCGACTGGTGGTCGTCGATCGCGTGGGGCAAAGGCACCAGCAACGACGGCAGCCCGGCAGCAGCCAGTTCACTGACAGTCAGCGCACCTGCGCGGCAGACCACCAGATCCGCCCAGCCATAGGCTTGGGCCATGTCTTTGATGAACGGGGCGACCTGCGCCTCGACACCGGCGGCGCGGTAACGCTCGGCGGTGACTTCATCGTGATGCTTGCCGGCCTGATGGAACACTTCAGGGCGGATATCGGCAGGCACTTGCGCCAGGGCTTCCGGCAGCAATTTGTTCAGCGGCTCGGCGCCCAGGCTTCCGCCCAGCACCAGCAAACGAGGCCGGCGACCGATCAGCGTCTGGCGCGGCGTCTCGAAAAACAGCTCGGCGCGCACCGGGTTACCGGTGGTGCGACGCTTGGTCGACGCGGCGAAGGTCTGCGGGAACGCTTCACAGACACGCGCGGCGAACGACGCCAGACTGCGATTGGCCGTGCCCGCCACAGCGTTTTGCTCATGGATAATCAGCGGCACACCGACCAGCTTCGCCGCCAGACCACCAGGGCCTGTTACGTAGCCACCAAAGCCGACGACGCAGACCGGCGACAGCTCACGCACGATCTTGCGCGCCTGCAACAACGCCTTGATCAACATGAACGGTGCCTTGAGCAACGACAGCCGGCCCTTGCCACGCAAACCCGTGACGTTGATCAGGTGCAGCTTCAGGCCTGCGGCGGGCACCAGCTCGTTCTCGATGCCGCGCGGCGTCCCGAGCCAATGCACGGTGTAGCCGCGTGCCTGGAATTCACGGGCGCACGCCAGCGCCGGGAACACGTGTCCGCCAGTGCCGCCTGCCATGATCAAAACGTTACCGGCGGCCATGGGTCGGCTCCTCGGCAAAGTCGCTTTCCTGGAACTCGGCTTCTTCACTGCCCATGTTGTTGCGCGATTCCCACTCGATGCGCAGCAACAGGCCCAGGCTGGCGCAGCAGATGATCAACGAACTGCCGCCGTAGCTGAGGAACGGCAGGGTCAGACCCTTGGTCGGCAGCAGACCGACGTTCACGCCGATGTTGATCAGAAATTGACCAATCCACAGGAAGGCCAAGCCATACGCGGTGTAGGCAGCGAAGAACTGCTTGGCGCGCTCGGCCCACATGCCGATGTACATCGCCCGGATACTGACGAACACGAACAGCGCGACCGTGGCGAGGGAACCCACCACGCCCAACTCTTCAGCCAGTACCGAGAACACGAAGTCGGTGTGCGCTTCCGGCAGGTAGAACTGCTTCTGCACGCTGTTGCCGAGGCCGACGCCGAACCATTCACCGCGACCGAAGGCGATCAGCGCCTGGGTCAGTTGGTAGCCGGAACCGAACTGATCGGACCACGGGTCGGTGAAGGTAATCAGACGCGCCATCCGGTACGGCTGTGCCTGAACCAGCACGAACACGGCCCCCACTGCCAGCGCGACCATCAAGCTGAAACGGAACAACCCGACGCCGCCAAGGAACAGCATTGCTGCCGCCGCGCCCATCATCACGACTGTGGCACCGAAGTCCGGCTCCATCAGCAGCAGACCCGCCATCGGCAGCAGCACGATGAACGGCTTGAAGAAGCCCATCCAGCTCTCGCGCACTTCTTGCTGGCGACGAATCAGGTAACCGGCCAGGAAAATCACCACGAATACTTTGGCGATTTCCGACGGCTGCACGTTGAACATGCCGAAGCCGATCCAGCGCATCGAACCGTTCACCTCACGCCCGATGCCGGGCACGATTACCGCGATCAACAGGCCGAACGCGCCAATCAGCATCAGCCAGCCAAGGCGCTGCCACGTGGCGACCGGCACCATCATGGTCGCGACGCAGGCGATCAGGCCGAGCACCAGATAGATCAGGTGACGGGTCATCATGTACAGCGCGTTGCCGGACTGGACTGCAGCCACTTCCGACGACGCGGAAGTGATCATCACCAGGCCCAGGCCCAGCAACGCGAGGCAACCGGCGAGCATCGGGAAATCGACGTCAACACCACGGCCGCTGATGATCGGCGACGGGTACGGCTTGATCACGCCAAAAATCATGACAAGTCCCCCACGGCCCGGGCGAACAGTTGTCCGCGCTCTTCGAAATTCTTGAACATGTCCAGGCTTGCGCAGGCAGGCGACAGCAACACGGCGTCCCCTTCCTGTGCGATATCAGCAGCACGTTGCACGGCTTCTTCCAATGTAGTGACGCGTACCAGAGGCACCGAATCGCCGAAGGTCGCGGCGAGCAAATCCGCATCGCGGCCCAGCAGGACAACGACGCGGCAATGGGCGGCAACCGGGGCTTGCAGCGGGGTGAAATCCGCGCCCTTGCCATCGCCACCGGCAATCAGCACCAGCTTGCCGTCGATGTCGGCGCCCAGGCCTTCGATCGCTGCCAGCGCGGCGCCGACGTTGGTCGCTTTGGAGTCGTCGTAGTAATTCACGCCGTCGAGCTCACGCAGCCACTGGCAGCGATGAACCAGACCGGCAAATGTCTTGAGGCTGGTAAGCATGGCGTCGAACGGCAGACCCACCGCATGACCCAGCGCCAGTGCGGCCAGGGCGTTGGCCTGATTGTGGCCACCACGGATTTTCAGCTCGCGGACCGGCATGAGGTTGTCGAACTGAAAGGCCAGGTACTTCTCGCCGTTCTCTTCGCGCAAGCCGAAGCCGTTTCTGTCGGGCGTGTTCAAACCAAAGGTCCAGCACGGCACGCCTTCGCCGATCAACGGGCGGGTCAGCGCGTCCTGACGATTCACCACCACTTGGCGCGCGCCACGGAAGATCCGGTGCTTGGCCAGGTGATAAGCCGGCAGGCCGCTGTAACGGTCCATGTGGTCTTCACTGATGTTCAGCACGGTCGCCACTTCAGCGCCAAGCTGATCGGTGGTTTCCAGCTGGAAGCTCGACAGCTCCATCACATACAGCTCGACGTCGTCGCTGAGCAGGTCCAGCGCCGGCGTACCGAGATTGCCGCCAACCGCAACTCGCTTGCCCGCTGCCGCCGCCATCTCGCCCACCAGCGTGGTGACCGTGCTTTTCGCGTTCGATCCGCTGATGGCCACGATGGGCGCCCTGGCATTGCGAGCGAACAGCTCGATGTCGCCGGACAGCTTCACGCCGCGCATCGCCGCTTGCTGCAGGGCCGGGGTTGCCAGCGCCAGACCGGGGCTGACATACAGCTCATCGGCGCGGCACAGGAATTCAACGTCCATCTCACCACAGCGCACTTCGACCTGTGGGTAGTCACGGCGCAATGTCTCGAGTTCTGGCGGATGCTCCCGCGTATCGGCGACAGCAAACGACACACCCCGGTTCGCCAGGAAGCGAACCAGGGACATGCCGCTCTTGCCGAGGCCGACAACGATGCGGAAGTGGTCAGAAGCGATCAGTGACACTCGTTCTACCTCAGTTTCAACGTGGCAAGGCCGACCAACACCAGAATCACGGTGATGATCCAGAAACGGACGATCACGCGCGGCTCAGGCCAGCCCTTGAGTTCAAAGTGGTGATGGATGGGCGCCATGCGGAAAACGCGGCGGCCGGTCAATTTAAACGATGCGACCTGAATGACGACTGACAGGGTCTCCATCACGAAGACGCCGCCCATGATGAACAGGACGATTTCCTGACGGACAATCACAGCGATGGTGCCCAGCGCCGCGCCCAGTGCCAGCGCCCCGACGTCGCCCATGAACACTTGAGCCGGATAGGTGTTGAACCAGAGGAACCCCAGGCCTGCGCCGATCAGCGCGCCACAGAACACGATCAATTCGCCCGCGCCCGGCACGTAAGGGATCAGCAGGTATTCCGCAAATTTCACGTTACCCGACAGGTAGCAGAAGATCCCCAGCGCGCCGCCGACCATTACGGTTGGCATGATCGCCAGACCGTCCAGGCCATCCGTGAGGTTCACGGCGTTGCTGGAGCCGACGATCACGAAGTAGGTCAGCACGACGAAGCCAATGCCCAACGGGATACTGAAGTCCTTGAGCATCGGGATCAGCAGCGTGGTTTCCACGGGCGATTGCGCAGTCATATAAAGGAAGATCGCCGCGCCCAGGCCGAACACCGATTGCCAGAAGTATTTCCAGCGGCTCGGCAGCCCGCGCGAGTTCTTCTCGATCACCTTGCGGTAGTCGTCGACCCAGCCGATGGCGCCGAACAGCAGCGTGACGATCAGCACGACCCACACATAACGGTTGCTCAGATCAGCCCACAACAACGTGGCGATGCCGATTGCAGACAGAATCAGCGCACCACCCATGGTCGGCGTGCCGGACTTGGACAGGTGCGATTGGGGTCCGTCGTTGCGCACGGATTGACCGATCTGCTTGCTCTGCAGGGCGCGGATCATCCACGGGCCCAGGCACAGGGAAAGTGACAGTGCGGTGAGCACGCCAAGGATCCCGCGCAGGGTCAGGTACTGAAAGACCGCGAAGCCTTTGTAGAACTGTTGCAGATACTCGGCCAGCAGCAGCAGCATTAATGTTTCTCCAGGCGTGTTCCGCATAAGGCCGCTACGACGTTTTCCATCGCAGCGCTGCGTGAACCTTTAATCAAAATGGTGGTGTTTTTATCGTGCTCGGCGCCAAGCGCTTCGATCAGCTCAGCCTGAGTTTCAAAATGGCGGGCATCCTGCCCGAAAGCCTTGACCGCATGGGCCATCAACGGACCGACGGCATACAGTGCGTCGACTTTGCCGACCGCGTATTCGCCGACGTCGCGATGGCCCTGCTCCGCCCAGGCGCCGAGCTCGCCGATGTCGCCCAGCACCAGAACCTTGCGGCCCGGGAAACCGGTGAGGATGTCGGTCGCGGCAGCCACGGAAGTGGGGTTGGCGTTGTAGGTGTCATCGATGACGCGCATGCCGTTCGGCGCCAGTTGCGCGACGGTGCGGCCCTTGACCGGCTGTACGTCGTTAAGCCCGGTGACGATGCCTGCCAGCGATACATCCAGCGCGTGGGCAGCAGCCGCTGCGGCCAACGCATTGGCAACGTTGTGCGTGCCCAGCAGATTCAATTGCACCGGGGCTGAGCCGTTCGGGGTGTTCAACGTGAATGCCGGGCAACCGCGCGCATCAATGCCCAGGTCGCTGGCGTAGAAGTCAGCACGGCTGTTGTTGAGCGCGAAGCTCAACACGTTGCGCGAGCCGGCGCGGGCCACCCAGATATCGAACGCCTTGTCGTCGAGGTTCAATACCGCAACACCGCGAGCGTCCAGGCCTTCGATGATCTCGCCCTTGGCTTCGACGATCTTTTCCGGACCGCCGAACTCACCGACATGGGCAGTCCCGGCGTTGGTCAGGACACAGACATGGGGCTTGGCGAGGCTGACCGTGAAAGCGATCTCGCCGACCCGGGACGCGCCCAGTTCGATGACGGCGGCGTCGAATTCCGGCGCCAGCTCCAGCAGCGTCAACGGCACGCCGAGTTCGTTGTTCAGATTGCCGCGGGTCGCCAGCACAGGGCCACGCGTGCGCAGGATGCTCGCCAGCATTTCCTTCACGGTGGTCTTGCCGCTGGAACCGGTGATCGCAGCGACCGGCTTGTCTATAAAGGCATTGCGGTTCAGCGCGCCGAGTTGCGCGAGGGCTTTGCGGGTGTCGGTGACGATCAACTGCGGCAGCGAACTGCCCGGGACCTCGCGTTCAACCAACGCGCCAACTGCGCCTTTGGCAGCGACTTGATCGAGATAGTCGTGACCGTCGAAGCGCGGGCCGGTCAACGCCACGAACAATTGGCCGGGCGTGATCGCGCGGCTGTCGATGCTGACACCGGAAAAACTGCAGTCATGGCCGACACGACGTGCGTCGAGCGGCACCAGCAGTTCGCTAAACGAGAGCGGCTTAAGCATGTGCAGCCTCCCAGGCGTCGAGCGCTTTGCTGGCTTCTTCCAGATCGGAAAACGGCTGACGCTGGCCGTTGATTTCCTGGTAATCCTCGTGGCCCTTGCCCGCCAGCACGATCACATCGGCAGCGGATGATTGAGCAATGATCTGCGCGATCGCCTGACCACGACCGGCCACGAAATCGACAGCGTTCGCCGAGACGAATCCACCGCGGATGTCATCAAAAATACGAGCTGGGTCTTCGCTGCGCGGGTTGTCGTCGGTGACCAACACTTTGTCGGCCAGACGCTCGACCACTTCCGCCATCAGCGGCCGCTTGCCGCGATCACGGTCGCCGCCGCAGCCGAACAGGCAGGTCAGTTGACCTTTTGCATGGGGGCGCAAAGCGGCGAGCACTTTTTCCAGCGCGTCAGGGGTGTGGGCGTAATCGACCACGACCAGCGGACGCGAGCCACCGCCCAGCCGTTGCATCCGGCCGGCAGGGCCTTCCAGCGTCGGCAGGACTTTCAAGATGTCGTCCAGTGGGTAATCGAGACCCATCAAAGCGCCGACCGCAGCCAGCACATTGCTCAGGTTGAAACGACCCAGCAGGCTGCTGCGCAACGCATGGCTGCCTTGAGGCGTTACCAATGTCGCGCGCACGCCGTCGTCATCGAAATGCGCATCACGGCAGAACAGGTAAGCGCTGCTGTCTTCCAGGCTATAGGTAATCAACCGTGAAGGGTGCGGCGCAGCGGCGAGCTGGCGACCAAACCCGTCGTCAAGATTGACCACACGGCAGCGCAGGTCATTCCAGGCGAACAGCTTGGCCTTGGCGGCCGCGTAAGCCTCCATGGTGCCGTGATAATCGAGATGGTCACGGGACAGGTTGGTCATCACTGCCACATCGAAAGCCAATGCAGTCACCCGGCCCTGATCCAGCCCGTGGGACGAGACTTCCATGGCAACCGCTTTGGCCCCGGCCCTTTTAAGGTCGTAGAGCGTCGATTGCACGGAGATCGGATCCGGCGTGGTGTGAATGCCGCTTTTCAGTTCGCTATAGAAGCCAGTGCCCAGCGTGCCGATGATGCCGCAGTGCTGCCCGAGCGTGTCCAGCGCCTGCGCCACCAGTTGAGTCACGCTGGTTTTGCCGTTGGTGCCAGTCACGCCGATCAGGTTCAGGTTGCGGCTCGGGTCGCCATAGAAGCGACCGGCGATATCGGACAGCTGCGCTGCCAGCCCCTTGACCGGAATCATCGGAATATCGGTAATCGGCAGCACCTTGGCGCCTTCGACTTCATAAGCAATGGCCGCCGCGCCGTGGGCGATGGCGTCGGTGATGTGCTCACGGCCGTCGACCTTGAGGCCCGGAATCGCCAGAAACAGATCGCCCGGACGCACTTTGCGGCTGTCCAGGGTCAGTTCGCGAATCAGCAGATCGCGGTTGCACTGCGCAAACAGCTTGCTCAAATTCAAAGACATCAGCCACGTCCTCCCTTGACTGGGGCGGCGGCGGGCGCAGCGTTGGCTTGTTGCTCAGGCGGAACCGGCGCGAGGTTGTCCGGGCGCACATTCATCAAGCGCAGCGTGCCCGACATCACCTTGCTGAAGACTGGAGCGGAAACCAGACCACCGAAGTAACCGCCTTTGCTCGGCTCATCGATGACCACAACGACCGCGTAACGCGGGTTGCTCATCGGGCCGAAACCGGCGAACAGCGAACGGTAGGAGTTTTCCGCGTAGCCCTTGGTGCCCACGGAGGTTTTCCGCGCGGTACCGGACTTGCCCGCCACGTGATACGACGGAACGCGCGCACGGTAAACACCACGGGGGTCTTCGATCACTTGCTGCAACATGCCCTGCACGGTCTTGGCCGTCGCTTCCGGAATGGCCTGAACCGACTCGGCTGGCGTATCGGTCTTGAGAATGGTCAGCGGCACAATCTTGCCGTTGTTGGCCAGCGCCGCGTAGGCGTGGACCAGCTGCAACGCCGTCACCGACAGGCCGTAGCCGTACGACAGCGTTGCGGTTTCAGCCTTGCGCCACTCACGGTAGTTCGGCAGGTTGCCGACGCGCTCGCCCGGGAAGCCAAGGCCGGTGTATTGGCCCAGGCCCACACGCTGCATGGCGTGGAAAATCGCTTCGCCACCCACGTCGAACGCGACTTTACTCATGCCGACGTTACTGGAGTTGATCAGGATGCCGGTCAAGTCGAGGATCGGGCCTTCGGTTTTGGTCACGTCACGGATGGTGTATTTGCCGATCTGCAACGTGCCCGGGTAGACCTCGACCTTGTCGCTCGGCTTCCAGCGGCCGCTTTCCAGCGCGGCGGTCATGGAGATCGGTTTCATGGTCGAACCCGGTTCGAACACGTCGATGATCGCGCGGTTACGCATCGCCGCCGGCACCATGGTGCGACGGTTGTTCGGGTTGTACGTCGGCTGGTTGACCATCGCCAGCACTTCGCCGGTTTTCACGTCCATGATCACCAGGCTGCCGGCCTTGGCGTCGTTTTCCTGAATGGCGTTGCGCAGCTCACGGGTTGCCAGGTATTGCAGGCGCAGATCAATAGACAAAGCCAAGGTCTTGCCGGCCTTGGCGTTTTTCTTCACTTGCAGGTCTTTGATCATCCTGCCGCGCCGGTCCTTAATGACCTGCCGCTTGCCGGGGACGCCGGCGAGCCAGTCTTCATACGCCAGCTCTACGCCTTCACGGCCGTGATCATCGAGGTCGGTAAATCCGACCATGTGCGCGGTGACATCGCCCGCTGGGTAGAAACGGCGGAATTCTTCCTTGCCGTAAACGCCCGGGACTTTCAGGTCGAGCACCGACTGACCCTGCTCCGGGGTCAGGCCACGGACCAGATAGATGAATTCTTTGCTTGCCTGTTCATTGAGGCGATCCGTCAACGCCTTGGGATCTTGCCCCAGCGCTTGCGCGAGCTGGACCCATTTGGTCTTGTCGGCCTGCATTTCGGACGGGTTTGCCCAGATGGTGGTGACCGGCGTACTGACGGCCAGCGGCTCACCGTTGCGGTCGGTGATCAGACCACGGTGGGCGGGAATCGAAACGGTGCGCAGGCTGCGTGCATCGCCCTGCTCAATGAGGAAACGGTGATCGATGACTTGCAGGTCGACGATGCGGTAGCAGATCGCGATGACCATGACCGACAGCAGGCCGACCACGACGCGAAACCGCCACGGGTAGAGCGCCCCTTCGAGTTTCATCATGGCGACACCATCCGGATGTCGGCGGCGTTCGGGATGCGCATTTTCAGCTGATCGGTGGCCAGGGCCTCGATACGGCTGTGGGCAGTCCAGGTGCTTTGCTCAAGAATCAGGCGACCCCACTCGGCCTGCGCTTTGTCGCGCACGCTGAGTTCACCGTAAAGGGAGTTGAGCAACTGACGGTTCCAGTGCGCGCTGTACGCCACACCGATCGCTGACACCAGCACGGCGATAAACAGCATCAGCATGAAGAAGCTGCCGCCCGGCAGGGGCTTGAAGAAACCGCGGTTCATCGGAGTTTCTCCGCGACGCGCATGACGGCGCTGCGCGAACGCGGATTGGCGCGGGTTTCATCATCGGACGCGAACTGCGCCTTGCCGATCAACTTGATACGCGGCTCGAACGCCTGATGACGGATCGGCAGGTTGCGCGGCAGGTTGTCGGCTTCGCCCTTGACCAGCTTGCGCATGAACAATTTGACGATGCGGTCTTCCAGCGAGTGGAAGCTGATGACCACCAGACGGCCGCCCACTTCAAGGGCTTCCAGCGCAGCGTCAAGGCCGGCTTCCAGATCGCCCAGTTCGTTGTTGACGTGAATGCGCAGGCCCTGGAAAGCGCGGGTCGCCGGGTTCTTGCCCTTTTCCCACGCCGGGTTGGCGACTTTCAGCACTTCGGCCAGATCGCCGGTGCGCTCGAACGGTTGAGTCTCGCGGCGGGCCACGACGGCACCGGCCATGCGGCGGGAGAAACGCTCTTCGCCGTATTCCTTGAAAACGCGGGCGATCTCTTCGGCGGGCGCAGTGTTGACGAATTCGGCTGCGCTGACGCCGCGGGACGGGTCCATACGCATGTCGAGGGGGCCGTCATTCATGAAGCTGAAGCCGCGCTCGGGGTCGTCCAGTTGTGGCGACGACACACCGAGATCCAGAAGAATGCCGCTGACTTTACCCGCCAACCCGCGCTCTTGAGCTTCGGCGCCCAATTCAGCAAAGCTGCGCTGCACAATGACAAAGCGGCCGTCTTCGGCCGCCAGCGTTTGCCCGGTGGCAATCGCTTGGGGATCTTTATCGAATCCGAGAAGCCGACCCTCCGGCCCCAGGTTCTGCAATATAAGGCGGCTATGTCCGCCACGACCGAACGTGCCATCCAGATAGCAGCCATCGGCGCGCACCGCTAGAGCCTCGACGGCTTCTTCGAGCAGTACGGTGATGTGGGTAAAGCCGCTATTCGTAGTCACAGGATCAAATCACGCAGTTCATCGGGCATCGCACCCGGTTTTTGAATGGCCGCAAGGTCCGCATCAGCAAGTGCGTTCCAGGCGTCCTCATCCCACAGTTGAAACTTGTTGAGCTGGCCTACCAGCATCACTCGCTTATCGAGCTTGGCGTATTCACGCAAACGTGGCGGCACCAGAAAACGCCCACTGCCGTCCAGCTCCAGATCAACCGCATTACCGATCAACAGCCGCTGCAGGCGACGGTTTTCTTCACGAAATGTGGCGAGCTCGCGCAGCTTGGCCTCAATCAACTCCCACTCGGGAAGCGGATAGATGCACAAGCACGGGTCGACGGTATCAATGGTGACAATCATCTGGCCGGCGCTACGCGAATCCAACTCGTCACGGTACCGGCTCGGCATAGCGAGACGGCCCTTTGCGTCGAGATTGATTGCGTTTGCACCACGGAACACAGGCGCGATCTCCAAATATTATCTTTTTGCGGTCAAAAAACCCACTTCACGCCACTTTCCGCCACTTGCGCACACTATAGGAATGCGCCCACCACACCGTCAAGGCGACTTCACGAGGAAAACCCTTACAGGACGGATATTTAGGAGCACTTACGCAGGAGATGTAGCGGATTTCAGACCGGTCCTACGGATATTTCCGAGGATGAACAAATAGATGAGGTCTGAAGTTAAAGTGATTTGTGAGGTTTAAGATTTTTTTGGTATTACGGAAGGGGATGAATCGTACAAACGAGGGGAAGAAAAGGAGGTGGAGAGTCGATCTGTAAGCCGGGTTCTGTCGAGGACAGTCATTCCTCTACGATGGCCATCACTGGACATCTTTAGCAACCTACCCGGTTCCAGCGCGGGCCACGCCTTGGAACCCTATTTGGTCTTGCTCCGAGTGGGGTTTACCTAGCCACGAACTGTTGCCAGACGTGCGGTGCGCTCTTACCGCACCTTTTCACCCTTACCGGCACCGAAGTGCTTAGGCGGTTATTTTCTGTGGCACTTTCCGTAGGCTCACGCCCCCCAGGCGTTACCTGGCACTCCGCCCTATGGAGCCCGGACTTTCCTCCCCCCTCCATTGCAGAACAATGAAAGGCAGCGACTGTCCAATCGACTCTCCGCCGCCAAGGTTAATGGGAGGGCGGCTCAAGAACAAGCTTTAATCGGCTATCGCGCCATTTGCAGAGCTGCCCGCGACATCCCGTCACACGCCTTTCTGTTTATCCAGCGCCACCTGATAGAGCAGGTTCTTGCGTACGCCGGTGATCTCGGCTGCCAGTGCGGCGGCACGCTTGAGGGGCATTTCCTCCAGCAGCAGATCCAGCACCCGCCGCGCTTCGGCGCCAATCACGTCTTCGCCTTCGGGCTCGCTCCAGCCCGCCACAAGCACCACGCACTCGCCGCGCTGCTGATTACTGTCGCCCTCAACAAAGGCACGAAGCTCGGACAGCGGCAGCCCCTTGAGGGTTTCGAACGTTTTGGTCAATTCGCGGCCAAGCACGGCGGGGCGGTCGGGGCCGAAGACTTCTTCCATGTCCTGAAGGCATTCGAGAATGCGGTGGGGCGCTTCATAGAAGATAAGCGTGCGCGGTTCTTCCTTGACGAGTTCGAGCCGCGCTTTTCGGCCCACCGACTTGGCCGGCAAGAAGCCTTCGAAGATGAATCGGTCCGAGGGCAACCCCGCCGCAGACAGCGCCGCAATCAAAGCGCAGGCGCCCGGCACAGGGATCACTTGAATACCCGCTGCCCGGGCCTGACGCACCAGATGGTAACCGGGGTCGGAAATCAGCGGCGTCCCGGCATCGGAAATCAGCGCAACGTTATCGCCGGCCAGCAGGCGCGTGATGAAACGGCTCCCCTCCTCGCGCTCGTTGTGCTCATGACAGGCCGCCAATGGCGTCGGAATGCCGAAGTGCTGCATCAGCCGTAACGAGTGGCGGGTATCTTCTGCGGCAATCAGCGAAACATCGCGCAGCACCTTCAAGGCGCGGGCGCTGATGTCATCCAGGTTGCCGATCGGCGTGGCCACCACATAAAGCGCGCCTGTAGTGGAATTCGAAGCACCCGGAGCAGTCAAAGCGCACACCTCATGTTGTGTAAAAGCCTGCATTGTACAGGCTGCGGCCGACAAAACAGGACGTCGCACCCCGTGAGTCCAGAAAAGCAGCTCGAACACCCGCAACATGGCAGCGACTCCGCGACAGACCGACTCACGTCAACTGACGCGCCCGGAGACGATCAATATCGCCGCTTTAACGCCTTCAACGTCGCGCCCCGGCCAGTGCTTGGGTACACTTCCACGCTAATTTGCTCGAGTATCAGGAACATACACATGATCGCTTGCCTGCGGCTGTTCTCTGCCCTCTGCCTCGCTGCCCTTCTGGCTGCCTGTGCCGGTTCGCCCTCCTCCAGCCTTGGCGAATTGCCTCGCTCCCCCGATGCCAGCATCGAACAACTGCTCGAACAGGCCGCTGCGGCAAAATCGCCTGATCAGGCAGCGTTGCTGAAACTGACGGCGGCCGACCTGGCAGCGCTTCAGAACAACCCGAGCCGCGCTGCGAGCATTCTCGAGCAGGTCCAGATGGATCAGCTCAAGACCGACAAGCAAATCTACGCCAACACCCTGTCTGCCGAACTGGCATTGGGTCGCAGCCAGCCGAAGGCCGCGCTGACCGCCCTCAACCACCCGAGCATGCAGCATCTGGGCGAAATGCCGGTTGACCTGCAAACCCGCGCTCACACCGTTCGCGCCCGGGCGTTTGAGGCAGACGGCCAGACTCTCGCAGCCGCGAGCGAGCGCGTGTTCATGGGCCCGTTGCTGCAAGGCGACGCCCTGAACGCCAACAACGACGCTATCTGGACGCTGGTAGCCGCGCTGCCACCCGAGCAGCAGCAAAGCTCGGCCAACGATGACATGGGCGGCTGGTTGAGCCTGGCCCGCGCGGTCAAAGGCGCCGGCACGCTGGAACAGCAACAGGCGGCCATCGACAACTGGAAAGCGCAGAACCCGCAACACCCGGCTGCGCGCCAGCTGCCGACTGCCCTCGCGCAGCTGCGTGACCTGAAGAGCCAGCCGTTGACCAAGATCGCGCTGCTGCTGCCGCAAGACGGTCCGCTCGCCTCGGTCTCCCGCGCCCTGCGTGACGGCTTCATGGCTGCGAACTACCAAGCGCAGCAGGCCGGCGAGAAGCCACCTGCGATCGAAGTATTCGACAGCTCCCGCGTGACCTCGATGGACGCCTTTTATGCGCAAGCCAAGGCTGCAGGCGTGCAACTGGTGGTGGGTCCGCTGGAGAAGCCACTGGTTAAACAGCTGAGCGCTCGCCCTCAATTGCCGATCACCACGCTGGCGCTGAACTACAGCGATTCCGGCACCCAGGGCCCTGCCGAGCTGTTCCAGTTCGGTCTGGCAGCGGAAGACGAAGCCCGCGAAGTGGCCCGCCGTGCCTGGGCCGATGGCAAGCGCAGTGCGGTTGCCATGGTACCGAAGGGCGAATGGGGTGATCGCGTGCTGGAGGCCTTCCGTCAAAGCTGGCAGGCCAAAGGCGGCACCTTGCTGGGTGCTGAACGCATCGACCAGCCGGTCGCACTTGCTCAACAGGTTGCCGATCTGTTCCAGTTGCGCAACAGCGAAGGTCGCGCCCAGCGCGTGCAAGGCGCCACTGGCACGCAGATGGCTGCTCAGCCTTCCCGTCGCCAGGACGTGGACTTCATGTTCCTCGCTGCAACGCCTCAACAGGCTCAGCAGATCAAGCCGACCATGGTCTTCCAGTACGCTGGTGATGTGCCGGTCTATGCCACTTCGCACCTGTTCACCAACAGCGGTGACCCGGCGATGTACAACGACCTGAACGGCGTGCGCTTCTGCGAAACCCCTTGGTTGCTGAACGCCAACGACCCGCTGCGTCAGCAAGTGACGGCGCAATGGCCACAAGCCTCCGGCAGCCTTGGCCGTCTCTACGCCATGGGCATCGACGCGTATCGTCTGGCGCCACGACTGACTCAGTTGAAAACGCTGCCTGAGAGCCGCATCGACGGCCTGTCCGGCAGCCTGGCGATCGGCCAGGGCCAACGCATCGAGCGTCAACTGCCGTGGGCAGAGTTCGTAGACGGCAAGGTTCAGCGCCTGCCGGACACCGCGCCTTGACCTCAGGCACGCCCCGTCAAACCGCAGGGCGCGAGGCCGAAGCCTACGCCCTGCGTCACCTGCAACAGCATGGATTGCAGCTGATTACCCGCAACTGGGCATGCAAACGCGGCGAGCTTGATCTGGTCATGCTCGACGGCGATACAGTAGTATTCGTCGAAGTTCGGTATCGTCGCCATGCCGGTTGGGGTGGCGCGCTGGAAAGCGTCGATTTTCGCAAGCAGGAAAAGCTCACGCTGGCGGCTCAGTCCTTTCTGCAAAGCGAGGTGCGCTGGGCCGATTCACCGTGTCGCTTCGACGTCGTCGCGATCAATGGCGACCCCGGCACATCACCCGCGCTTAACTGGCTGACCAACGCTTTCGATTGCTGAAAACGCGATGATTCCGTGGGATTGCAGCGTAAGATCGGCCGCCCTCCCTTTTGTAGGACCGGCTTTAGCCGGGAAGCTTTTGCTGCTGTGCTTTATCCTTTACCGCCCAACGAACCACACTGGCTCTTTTGCTCTTTGCTTTGCGGGCTGCACAGTTTTGTGCCGGGACGCCGATGACTTATCGGACGCCGCCCCGACCAGCCGCCCCTATTAAGGTTTTCATAGATGGACATGCAATCCCGAATTCGCCAGCTTTTTCAGGCCAGCATCGACACCAAGCAACAGGCGATGGATGTTGTTGCACCCCACATAGAGCAAGCCAGCCAAGTGATGGTCAACGCCCTGCTCAACGAGGGCAAGATGCTCGCTTGCGGTAATGGCGGTTCGGCTGGCGATGCCCAGCACTTTTCCTCGGAGCTGCTCAACCGTTTCGAACGCGAGCGACCGAGCCTGCCCGCCATCGCGCTGACCACGGACACCTCCACCATCACCTCCATCGCCAACGACTACAGCTACAACGAAATCTTCTCCAAACAGATTCGCGCGCTGGGTCAGCCGGGCGATGTGCTGCTGGCGATTTCCACCAGCGGCAATTCGGCGAACATTATTCAGGCCATTCAGGCCGCACATGATCGTGAAATGATTGTCGTAGCCTTGACCGGTCGCGATGGCGGCGACGTTGCGTCGTTGCTGTTGCCGGAGGACGTTGAAATCCGCGTCCCGGCGAAAGTCACCGCACGTATCCAGGAAGTCCACCTGCTGGCGATCCACTGCCTTTGCGACTTGATCGACAGCCAACTGTTCGGGAGTGAAGAATGATATCCAAACGTCTTAGCCTGCTGGCCCTGACGCTCTGCCTGGGCATCAGCGGATGCAGCTCGGTGATCAACGCCAGCCGTGAAGCGCCGATCGATGACGATCGTGGTACACGCACCTTCGGCAGCAAGATCGACGACTCGCTGATCGAGACCAAGGTCGCGGTCAACATCGCCAAAGCCAGCCCTGACCTGGACAACGCATCACACATCGTCGTGACCAGCTTCAACGGCATCGTCCTGCTGGCCGGCCAGACCCCGCGCGCCGACCTCAAGCAACTGGCCGAGCAAACCGCCAGCCAGGTGCAGAAGGTCAAGAAGGTCAACAACGAACTGCAGGTCACCGGCCCGTCCTCGATGCTGGCGCGCAGCAATGACGCCTGGCTGACGAGCAAGATCAAAACCGAGATGCTCACCGACAGCACCATCCCGGGCTCGCGCATCAAGGTCGTGACCGAGAACGGCATCGTCTACCTGCTGGGCCTGCTGACTCAGGCCGAAGCTACCCGCGCCACCAACCTGGTGCAAGGCGTCGGCGGCGTGCAGAAGATCGTGAAGCTGTTTGAGTACATCGACTGAGGGTGTGGCAAGAGCCAATCGGCGCGCACAAAAAAGGCGATCCCTCGGGATCGCCTTTTTCGTTACTGCAGAAGCGACTTACTTGACCACTTTCAGACTCGGCCGGCCCGTAGGGCGTGGTGGCTCGTCGTTCGGTGGAGGCATGTCGTCTTCGACGTCCAGATCTTCGTCTTCGTCCACAGCAGGCTCCAGATCGAAGACCATGCCCTGCCCGTTCTCGCGGGCATAAATGCCCATGATCGCGGCAATCGGCACATACAAGCTGTGGGGAACGCCACCGAAGCGGCCTTCGAAACTCACCGCGTCGTTGTCCATGTGCAAATGGCGCACGGCGCTCGGTGAAATGTTCAGAACGATCTGCCCGTCATTGGCAAAGCCTTGCGGGACTTGCACCGCCGGAAACTCGGCATTGACGAGTACGTGCGGTGTGCAATCGTTATCCACGATCCACTCATACAAAGCGCGGATCAGATAAGGGCGACTGGAGTTCATCAAACGGCTCCTAAGGCCTTAGCGCATGTCGCGTTCGACACCAGACAGACTTGCCTGAAATGCCTCACGCGCAAATTGGCGCTCCATGTAGTCAAGCAGCGGCTTGGCGGGCCGCGGCAATTCGATACCCAGAATCGGCAGGCGCCAGAGTATGGGCAATAGACAGCAGTCGACCAGACTTTGCTCGTCGCTCAGGAAAAAAGGCTTATCCGCGAACAACGGCGATACGCCGGTCAGACTTTCGCGCAGCTCCTTGCGCGCCTGAACACGTGCGGCTTCTTTGCTGCGCGGGTCCAGAATCAGATCCACCAGACCGCACCAGTCGCGCTGAATCCGGTGGATCAGCAAGCGGCTGTTGGCACGCGCCACCGGATAGACCGGGAGCAGCGGCGGATGGGGATAACGCTCGTCCAGGTATTCCATTACCACCGTCGACTCGTACAACGCCAAGTCGCGATCAACCAGGGTCGGCACGCTGCCGTACGGATTCACCTCGATCAATTTGGGCGGATGACGGCCCTCGACAACTTCAATGATCTCGGCGCTGACACCTTTCTCGGCGAGCACAATGCGCACGCGATGGGAATAGTGGTCGGCGGGGTCGGAGTAACAGGCCAACCGATTGGTCACGCCCATGGCGGTCCTCCTCGCTTGTAGATATTCAAAAAGCAGAAATACGGATGCGCCGCGAGGGCGCTTTCGGCGACGTCCACGATGATCAGGTGTTCAACGCGGGCGACAAGATAGCTCATTTACTCAAGGTAGATTCTGCAATCTTCAGCCCGCCACTATACCCGCTCTGCACGGATTACCTGAAACAGCGCAGCAGCAGGTGGCCGAGACATGCGAATCCGACGCCTGCTCAACGGATGTCTTTCCAGAATTCACGCTTGAGCAGCCAGGCCAGGATGCACAACACGGCGAGGTAAAGCAGCACGTAGGTGCCGATGCGCTGGTGCTGAAGCTTGTCCGGATTGGCCGAGTAGGCAAGGAAGGTGACGAGGTTCTTTACCCTCTCGTCGAACTGCGCGTTGGTCAGCGTGCCGGTGTTGGGCACGATGATCAGCTGATCGCAGGCTTCGCGATTCAGGGGCGTGTCGGTGTGTTTTTCCCCGCCCTCGACGTGCTGAACTTCCTTGCAGGCGAGCCTTTGACGCCCCTGAAGCCCTTCCAGCACGTTGGGCATGGCCACGCTGGGGAAAACGGTGTTGTTCACGCCCCAGGGCCGCGTCCGGTCCTCGTAGAACGAACGCAGGTAGCCATAGAGCCAGTCCGTTCCGCGAACGCGCGCGACGAGGGTCAGATCGGGCGGTGCGGCGCCAAACCAGGCTTTTGCATCCGCGGGCTGCATGCCGATGGTCATGTGGTCGCCGATCTTCGCCCCGGCAGGCGCCAGCTTCTCCAGCATCCGCTCGTGGGGAATGCCGAGGTCGTCTGCAACGCGCTCGTAGCGCTGGAACCTGGCGCTGTGGCAACCCATGCAGTAATCGACGAACGTCCGCGCGCCATCCTGCAGGGCGGACTTGTCGGACACATCGATATCAACGCCTTCAAGGCCCGCGCCATGCTCATCAGCGAACGACAGCGCCGGCAACATGGCCATGAGCAAGACGACGAGCACCTTTTTCATCAGCTCGTCACCCTGTCCGGCACCGGCTTCGTCCGCTCCAGGCGCGTGTAGAACGGCATCAGGATGAAGTTGGCGAAATACAGAAAGGTGCAGACTTGTGACAGCAATGCGCGCCCGGGGCTTGGCGGCAGAACGCCCAGCACCCCGAGCGTCACGAAGCACACGCAAAACACCGTTAGCCCCGCGCGGCTCAGCCAACCCTTGTACCGCATCGATTTGACCGGGCTGCGGTCAAGCCACGGCAGCACGAACAGCAACGCGATGGCCGTACCCATGGCCATGACGCCGAGAAGCTTGTCCGGGATGGCGCGCAAGATCGCGTAGAACGGCGTGAAGTACCAGACCGGCGCAATGTGCTCCGGGGTCTTGAGTGGGTTCGCTGGCTCGAAGTTGGGCTGCTCGAGAAAGTAGCCGCCCATCTCCGGGAAGAAAAACACCACCGAGCAAAAGATGAACAGAAACACCACGACGCCGAGCAGATCCTTGACCGTGTAGTACGGGTGGAAGGGAATGCCGTCCAGCGGGTTGCCGTTCTCATCCTTGTACTTCTTGATGTCGACGCCGTCGGGGTTGTTCGAGCCCACTTCATGCAGCGCCAGAATATGCAACACCACAAGCCCGAGGATCACGATTGGCAGCGCCACGACGTGCAGCGCGAAGAAGCGGTTGAGGGTGATCCCGGAGACCAGGTAATCACCGCGGATCCACTGTGCGAGGTCGTTGCCGATCACCGGAATGGCGCCGAACAGGGAAATGATCACCTGCGCGCCCCAGTACGACATCTGTCCCCACGGCAGGAGGTAGCCCGTGAACGCCTCGGCCATCAGTGCCAGATAAATCAGCATGCCGAAGACCCAGACCAGCTCCCGCGGCTTCTGATAAGAGCCGTACAGCAGGCCGCGGAACATGTGCAGGTAGATGACGATGAAGAATGCCGACGCGCCGGTCGAATGCAACAACCGCAGGATCGAGCCGTATTCGACGTCGCGCATGATGGACTCGACCGAGGCAAAGGCTCCCTCTGCCGTGGGCGTGTAACTCATCGTCAGCCAGATGCCCGTGAGGATCTGGTTCACCAGCATCAGGAGAGCCAGCGCACCGAATATATAGAAAAAATTCAGGTTTCTGGGCACGTAGTACTTGCTGAGGTGGTTTTCCCACATTGAGGTCGCGGGGAAGCGCGCATTGATCCAGTCCATGAGCCTGCTCATCACGCTTCCCCCTGATCCACACCAATGACGATGATTGAGTCCGACTCGTAGGCATGCGGCGGCACTGGCAGATTCAGCGGTGCAGGCTGCGCCTTGTACACGCGTCCGGCCAAATCGTAACGGGAGCCGTGGCAGGGACAGAAATATCCGCCAACCCAGTCCTTGCCCAAGTCAACGGGGGCGACTTCGGGGCGAAACGTGGGCGAGCAGCCGAGATGGGTGCAGATGCCGACCAACAGCAGAATTTCCGGCCGGATGGAACGCACCACCGGATCGACGTAACCAGGCTGGGTGGAGGCCTTTGACTCGGGGTCGGAGAGCTGGCCGGCAAGTTGGCCCAGACGAGAAAGGATCTCGGGCGTACGACGGACAATGAACACCGGCTGCCCGCGCCATTCGGTGATCATCTGCTGGCCGGGCTCGATCTTGCTGATGTTGACTTTGACAGGCGCTCCCGCAGCCCTGGCCCTGGCGCTCGGGAACCATGAGCCCACGAACGGCACGGCGGCACCGACCGCTCCTGCTGCACCCACCACAGACGTGGCCGTCACAAGGAAGCGACGCCGGCCCGTGTTTACGCCGTCATTGCCCATGGCGCCCTCTCCCGTCAGCATCCGAGTTCTCCTTGACCAGGCCCTCGGAATCAATAAAAGACAGCCATAAAAAAACGCCCAGCTTCGTATAGAAACTGAGCGTTCTTTTTGAACGGAAGCGAATTAACGCTTCGAGTACTGCGGACGCTTACGCGCTTTACGCAGACCGACTTTCTTACGTTCAACTTCGCGAGCATCGCGAGTGACGAAGCCTGCTTTGCGCAGAGCGCCGCGCAGGGTTTCGTCGTACTGCATCAGAGCGCGGGTGATACCGTGGCGGATTGCGCCAGCCTGACCACTCACACCACCGCCGATGACAGTGACGTAGATGTCGAATTTCTCGACAGTCTGAGTCAGTTCCAGCGGCTGACGAACTACCATGCGGGCAGTTTCGCGACCGAAGAACGAGTCCAGGGAACGGTTGTTGATGGAGATGTTACCGGTGCCCGGACGCAGGAAAACGCGAGCGGTTGCGGTCTTGCGACGGCCAGTGCCGTAATTTTGAGTCGCCGACATAATGAACTATTCCGTTAAAACTTCAGTTCTTGGGGCTGCTGAGCAGTATGAGGGTGTGCAGCGCCCGCATAGACTTTCAGCTTACGATACATGTCGCGACCCAGCGGGTTCTTAGGCAGCATGCCTTTGACCGCGGTCTCGATCACGCGCTCAGGAGCTTTGGCGATCAGCTTTTCAAAGTTGATCGACTTGATCCCGCCCGGGAAACCGGAGTGAGAGTAGTAGATCTTGTCGGTGGTCTTGGCACCGGTCACACGGATCTGCTCGGCATTGATCACGACGATGTAGTCGCCAGTGTCAACGTGCGGAGTGTATTCCGGCTTGTGCTTGCCACGCAGACGGCTCGCGATTTCAGTGGCCAGACGACCCAGGGTCTGACCAGCAGCGTCGACGACGAACCAGTCGCGCTTTACTGTTTCCGGTTTAGCGGTAAAAGTTTTCATTCTTTATAGCCTCAAAGGCCGCCCTGAAAAATAGACGGCGGAGCATACTCATTAGTACGGTCTTTGACAAGTCAAAGGCCGCCGGGCACGAACGCTATAGGGGGCTCGGGTCAGCGCGTTCGATCGCAGCGGTTTCTTTTGGCGCGGGGCATCACTCCAGCGACAAAGAGGAGCGGAATTATGCAGATTGCGAAAAAAATTTCAACCTGCTTTTATGGCTGTTTTAAACAGGAGAGCCAAATGGACTACCGCCAACTGGGCAGAACCGACCTCAATGTCAGCGCAATCTGCCTCGGCACCATGACTTGGGGCGAGCAGAACAGCCAGTCCGAGGCCTTCGCGCAGATCGAACGGGCCAAGGCCGCCGGCATCAATTTCATCGACACCGCCGAGATGTATCCGGTCCCGCCGAAGAAAGAAACCTACGCCAGCACCGAGACCATCATCGGCAACTGGTTCAAGCAGAGCGGCGACCGCGCTGACTGGATCCTCGCCAGCAAGATCGCCGGTCCCGGCAACGGCATCGATTACATTCGTGACGGCCAGCTGAAATTCAACCGCGATCACATCGTCGCTGCGCTGGATGCGAGCCTGAAACGCCTGCAGACCGACTACCTCGATCTGTATCAATTGCACTGGCCTGAGCGCAGCACCAACTTCTTCGGCAAACTCGGTTACAACCACAGCGAGGAGCACTTCACCCCGCTGCTGGAAGTGCTTGAAGCGCTGGACGAACAGGTCAAGGCCGGCAAGATCCGCCACGTCGGTCTGTCCAACGAAACGCCATGGGGCACCATGAAGTTTCTTGCTGAGTCCGACGCCCATGGTCTGACGCGCCCGGTGTCGATTCAGAACCCCTACAACCTGCTCAACCGCAGCTTCGAGGTGGGTCTGGCAGAAGTGGCGATTCGCGAGCAATGCGGCCTGCTGGCCTACTCGCCCATGGCCTTCGGGATGTTGTCTGGCAAATACGCCGACGGCGCCCGTCCTGCCAAGGGCCGTCTGAGCCTGTACAGCCGCTTCACGCGCTATTTCAATCCGCAATCGGAAGCGGCCTGCGCGCGTTATGTTGCACTGGCTCGCGAACACGGTCTTGATCCGGCTCAAATGGCCCTGGCGTTCGTGACCGGGCGCAGCTTCGTCACCAGCAACATCATCGGTGCAACGACGCTGGAGCAGTTGGAAAGCAATCTGGCGAGCGCGGAACTGGTGCTGTCGGATGAAGTGCTGGCGGGCATTGAAGCGATTCACAAGGATCAACCGAATCCTGCGCCTTGATCGGTGATTGCGTGATCGCTGATTGACTGTGGAACCGCAGAGGGTCTTTACAAGGCCCCTCTGGGGTTCAGCACAGGATTACAGAGACCGGGCGATGATCTCTTTCATGATTTCGTTGGTCCCGGCATAAATCCGCTGAACTCGCGCGTCCGCCCATGCCCGGGCGATCGGGTACTCCCACATGAAACCGTAGCCGCCATGCAGCTGCACGCATTCATCCAGCACCTTGCACTGCAGGTCGGTTGACCAGTATTTCGCCATGGCTGCCGTCGGCACATCCAGCTTCCCTTCCAGATGCAACTCCAGGCATCGATCAATGAACGTACGACCAATCTGAACTTCGGTAGCAATTTCGGCCAGTTTGAAGCGGGTGTTCTGGAAGTCGATGATGGCTTTGCCAAACGCCTTGCGCTCACGCGTGTAATCGAGCGTCCACTGCAAGGCTGCTTCGGCGGAGGCAATGGCGCCGATGGCGACCGTCAGACGCTCCTGGGGCAGTTCCTGCATCAGATAAGCGAAACCCATCCCGGCCTGGCCCAGCAGGTTCTCCCTGGGCACTCTGACGTCCTGAAAGAACAATTCCGACGTGTCCTGCGCCTTCATGCCGACCTTCTCCAGTCGCTTGCCCTTCGCGAAGCCTGGCGTGCCTGCTTCCACGACAAACAGACTGGTGCCCTTCGCGCCCGCCTTGGGGTCCGTCTTCGCGACCACGATCACCAGATCGGCAAGAAAACCGTTGGTGATAAACGTCTTCGAACCATTGATGACGTACTGGTCGCCATCCAGCACCGCAGTGGTCTTGACCCCTTGCAGGTCGGAACCCGCGCCGGGCTCGGTCATCGCGATGGCAGTGACCAGCTCCCCCGAGACCAGCTTGGGCAAATAGTTGAGCTTCAGCGCCTCGCTTCCGTAATGCAGGATGTACGGCGCGACGATGTCCGAATGCAGGGAAAAGCCGATGCCGGTCAGGCCGAGGCGGGAAATTTCTTCGATCACCACCGTGGTGTAGAGAAAATCCGCGCCCATGCCGCCGTACTCTTCCGGCAGATGCGAACACAACATGCCCTGCTCCCCTGCCCGGTTCCACAGCGTGCGGTCGATGTGGCCCTGCTTCTCCCACTGGGCATGAAAGGGCACCGCGTGCTGTTCGAAGAACTTGCGCACGCTATTTCGGAAAAGCTCGTGCTCTGAGCTGAAGAGTGTTCTGGGAAGCATGGCTGCACCTGACGCGAAGGATTGTCGGACAAAACGTCAGCAGAGCGTAGGCGCAGCGGGTTGATGGCGACACTGGACACATCCGACAAAAAATAAGACGATCACGCCGTTGCTTGACCACTTTCCCATATAAGAACAAAAGACTATGTCTATCCAACCAAACGCGCCGTTGCGGCGTGTCAGCATCCTTGCGATCGATGGAATTTTTGCCTCCACGCTCATGCAAGCCAAAGATTTCTTCCACCTCGCCAGCCTGCGCTACGGCAAGCAGTTGGGACAGGGCTTCAAGCCGGCCTTCGAAACCCGACTGGTCAGCCCGGACGGCAAGGAAGTCCGCAGTTTCAGCGACGTCGTGATCCCTGTAGACGGCCTGCTTGAACACAGCGACATCATCATCCTTCCCGCCTTTGTCGAAGACTTCGACACCCTGCGTGAACGCTACCCGCAAATCCTGCCGTGGCTGCGTGAGCAACATGCGCGCGGCGCCGTGCTCTGCGGTGAAGCCAGCGGCGTGTTCTGGCTGGGAGACGCGGGATTGCTCGACGGCAAGGAAGCGACCACCTACTGGCGGTTCTTCAACGAATTCGCCGAGCGCTTTCCGAACGTGCTGCTGAATCAGGAAAAGCACCTCACCGACGCCGATAACCTGTATTGCGCAGGCGGCACGATTTCAGCGTGTGATCTGTACATCTACCTGATCGAGCGCTTCTGCGGCGCCCATGTCGCGCAGACCGTCGCCCGCGACATTCTCTATGAAGTGCAGCGCAGCTACGCACCGGGACGGATTGGTTTTGGCGGGCAGAAGCTGCACCAGGACGTGATCATCCTGCAGATTCAGCACTGGCTTGAAGAGCACTTCGCCGACAAATTCCGTTTCGAGGATGTGGCCCGCGAGCACGGCATGAGCATCCGCAACTTCATGCGCCGCTTCCAGACCGCAACGGGCGACAAGCCGCTGCATTACCTGCAACGGCTGCGCATCGAAACCGCAAAGGGCTTGCTGTCGGGCTCACGCAAGAGCATCAAGACCATCAGCTATGAAGTGGGCTACGACGACGCCAGCTTCTTCGCGCGCCTGTTCCGCCAACACACCGACCTTTCACCGAACCAGTACCGGCAGCAGTTTCAGCAGGCGGCCTGAAAGCAGCTTCAAGCGGCAAGTTTCAAGCTGCAAGTGGCGGTGTGACCACTTGCGGTTTACCGCTTGAGGCTTGCAGCTGCCACCTAGGGCTTATGCGCCCGCGACAGGAATTCGTGGGACTGCATTTCCAGCAAACGGCTGAGGGTGCGCTGGAATTCGAAATTCAGGCGGCCGCCGGTGTACAGGTCTTTCAATTCGACTTCCGCCGAGATGATCAACTTGACGTTGCGGTCGTAGAACTCGTCGACCATGTTGATGAACCGGCGCGCGATGTCGTCGGTGGTCACGCTCATCTGCTCAACGCCGCTGAGCAGCACCGCATGGAAGATCTTGCCGAGTTCGATGTAATCATTCTGGCTACGCGGCCCGTCGCACAGCTCGCGGAAGTCGAACCACGCCACGTCGTCGCATGTACGGATCGCCTTGATCTGCCGGTTCTCGATGATCAGCACATCGTTCTCGATGGCCTTGGTGCATTCCGGAGTCAGCGCGCGGAAGCTTTTGCGCATGCTCTCCTCTGCCGCTTCGTTCAGCGGGAAGTGGAACAGCTCGGCTTGCTCCAGGTGACGCAGGCGATAGTCGACGCCGCTGTCGACGTTGACGATTTCGGTGTTTTGCTTGATCAGCGCAATCGCCGGCAGGAAACGCGCACGCTGCAGACCGTCCTTGTACAGACCGTCGGGAACGATGTTCGACGTCGCGACCAGGGTCACACCGTTCTTGAACAGCTCTTCCATCAGTGTGCCGAGGATCATCGCGTCGGTAATGTCCGATACGAAGAATTCGTCGAAACAGATCACCCGCGCTTCTTCGGAAAACTGCTTGGCGATCAGGGTCAGCGGGTTCTTCTCGCCCTTGAGGTTTTTCATCTCCTCGTGCACGCGCTTCATGAAGCGGTGGAAGTGCGTGCGCGTCTTGTCTTCAAACGGCAGCGCTTCGAAGAAGGTGTCGACCAGGTAGGTCTTGCCCCGGCCCACACCGCCCCAGAAATACAGCCCCTTCACAATGGGGGCTTCTTTCTTGCCGAACAGCTTGCCCAGCAGTCCCGGCTTGCGGTCATGGGCGGCGACCAGATCGTCGTACAGACGCTGCAGATGTCGCACCGCATTCTCTTGCGCGGCGTCGTGGAAAAAGTCCGGACGCTTCAGGTCAGCTTGGTATCGTTCTAGAGGGGTCATAGTCGCTTGCAAGGGAGCAAAAACGGGCCGTCACTGTAGCGATGGCCCATTGGAATGGCAATTAATCCTGTTGTGGCGCGAGCGCCAGTTTCAGGCTCTCGATCGCGGCGTCACGGGCGGCGGCATCGGCGAACGCCGGGCTGTCGGCGACGCAGGCATCACTCAGCCACAGGGTGAAGGCATCGCCTTCGGGCCGAATGTCCAGCTCACCGCCCTGCTGCAGCTGTTTGGTCACGGCGCCGGCCGCCTTGCCGTCTGCGAAATTGCGCGACAGCAGCAGTTGCTCGCCGTCGGCCGCCAGCAGGCGGAAGCGGAAGCTGCCGTCGTCTTCGCGGAAACTGATGAAGCGAGGGCCTTTGCTGGCCTTCTTCTTGGTCGCCGTGACGGTTTGCGCAGCGGTGCGGAATGAACGCAGGCCGACCGCTTCACGCAGCTCGCCCAGAAACGGCGTGGCCACACGACGGGCCTTCTCGGCGCCCGCTTGGAGAATGTCTTCCAGGTCGGTTGGCCGCTCGATCAGGCGATGGTAATTCTCCCGTGCCTCGCCCAACTCCGCGTCCAGCAACTGGAAAAGGCGTTGCTTGGCATCGCCCCAACCCAACCCCTGGAGCAGGTCGGCGCGGAACTCGTCGCCCTGTTCCTTGGTAGCGAATGCCTGGTACAGCGTGAACAGATGCGAAGTGTCCGGATCCTTGGCCTCGCCCGGCAGACGAGAGTCGGTGACGATGCGGGATATTGCTTCCTTCATGTCTTTGCCGCTGGTGAACAGCGGCACGGTGTTGTCGTAGCTTTTCGACATCTTGCGGCCGTCCAGGCCAGGGAGTGTCGCGACGCTTTCCTCGATCAGCGCTTCCGGCATCACGAAGAATTCTTTGCCATTGCCGAACAGGTGATTGAAGCGCTGACCGATGTCGCGCGCCATTTCGACGTGCTGGATCTGGTCGCGGCCAACAGGCACTTGATGGGCGTTGAACATCAGGATGTCGGCGGCCATCAGCACCGGGTAGCTGAACAGCCCCATGGTGATGCCGGCGTCCGGGTCTTCACCGGCTTCGACGTTCTTGTCCACCGAGGCTTTGTAGGCGTGGGCACGGTTGAGCAGCCCCTTGCCGGCAACGCAGGTGAGCAGCCAGGTCAGCTCGGGGATTTCCGGGATGTCGGACTGGCGATAGAACGTGACGCGCTCGACGTCCAGCCCTGCCGCGAGCCAGGTTGCCGCGATTTCCAGACGCGAGCGCTGAATGCGCAGCGGGTCATCGCATTTGATCAACGCGTGGTAGTCGGCCAGAAAGTAGAAAGAGTCAGCGTCGCTCTGGCGGCTGGCAACGATAGCCGGGCGGATGGCGCCGGCGTAGTTGCCCAGGTGCGGTGTGCCGGTGGTGGTGATACCGGTCAGGATACGAGTGGTCATGGCTAGTCGCTTATTTTGGGTGCTGCGATCAATTCGAAAGGCGCGGCAGAATCAGATCCTTGAGATCGGTCAGCTTGCCGTGAAAAAAGTGCCCGCATTCTGCCACTTTCAGCAGCTCATGGGGGCGCTGAAGCGTGTCAGACCACGCGTACACACGTTGTGGGTCAACGACTTCGTCGGTTTCCGGCTGAATCAGCGTCAGCGCGCCCTTGTGCGGCAATGCCTCCACGTTGGCGATGCGCATGACGGCGGGTGCGACCATGAACAGGTGCTTCAGGGTTTCGCCTTCAGCCTCAAGACGCCCGCCCAGGGTAGCCGCCACGAAACCGCCGAAGGAAAATCCGAACAGGGTCATGGGGAGGTCGGGATGCTTGTCGCGTAGCCAACTCGCCGCCGCCTGTGCGTCGTCGACTTCTCCCTCGCCCATGTCCGAGCTGCCGACGCTGGCGCCAACGCCGCGATAGTTGAAGCGCAGGGTGATCAGACCGGCATCGCGCGCAGTGCGCTGCAGCGTCGAGATCACTTTATTGAGCATGGTGCCGCCCTGAACCGGGTTAGGATGGCATATCAGCGCGATGCCCTTGGGCTCGTCCAGATCGAGGTACAACGCTTCGAGTTGGCCCACCGGGCCGTCGATGAATACAGGGGTCTCACGCATGAGCAAGAATGAACTCCGTGACCTTCAATTGGGTCGACTCGTCTAGCTGATTGTCTGTGGCTGGCAGGCTGGCGACGCGTCGCCGCTATACAGCGCAGGTTCGAGCCGTTAACGTAAAGCAAAGCCGTTTATAGAGGAAGGACTCGTGGATTACTCGCTCTTAGTTTGGTTGCTGCCGACCATCGCCCTGGTGGTTGGTGTGATCATCGGTTTCTTCGTGGCGCGCGCGCTGCCCAATGCCGTGCCCAACGGGACTCAGCGCCAGCTGGATGACGTTCAGGAGCGCTTCGATACGTATCAGAACGAGGTGATCACTCACTTCAACAGCACGGCCAATCTGGTGCAGAAGCTGTCGCAGAGCTATCACGATGTTCAGGAGCATCTGGCCGAGGGCGCCAACCGCCTGGCCACCGACGACATCACCCGTCAGCGCCTGCTGGCCGCGCTGCACCCGGACGCGCTGCATCCACACCGCGATCGCCTGACGCCACCGCGCACGGCCGCTGAACCGCCGAAGGACTACGCGCCGAAATCGCCTGACTCCCCCGGCATGCTGGATGAGCACTACGGTTTGAAAAAGTAAGAACACACGTTTCAGCAAAAGCCCGCCCTTGAGGTGATCAGGGGCGGGCTTTTTTGTGGGCGGCGGATTGACCCCGATCCGCAATGGCAAGAGAAACAAAAAACCCGCCATCACTGGCGGGTTTCTTGTTCGGCAAACGACGCTTAGATCACGCCGCGGGTCCGCAGCAGGTCCAACACCTGTTTGACGCTTTCTTCGACGTTCAGCGACTGCGTGTCGATGACCAGGTCGGCGTCCAGCGGGACGTCGTACGGGAAGGATTCACCCGGGATGTTGTCCTTGTCGGCGGCGTAGAGCCCTTGCGGATCACGCTCACGACAGGCCTGCGGCGAGGCCTGAACGTACACGGTGATCAGTCGATCATCGCCGATCAGGGCCTTGGCATTCAGCCGACCGCCTGCGTCCGGCGCGACGAACGCTGCGAGGGTCAGCAGGCCTGCTTCGTTGAACTGACGCGCAACGTGGGCGGCACGACGCCAATTCTCGGTGCGACCGGCGCGATCCTGCGGCAAGCCCTTGTTAAGGTCGTGACGCAGGTTCTGGCCATCGAGGACGAACACCGCACGGCCCATGTCGAAAAGCTTGCGCTCCACGGCATACGCCAGCGTGCTTTTGCCTGCTCCCGACAAACCGCTGAACAGCACGGTTGCCGGCTTCTGGCCGAAGCGCTGAGCGCGCTCTTCTGCCGACACATGGGCCAGCGCGCCGTGATGACTCCCGCCACCCGCAACCACCGGTTTGGCGATGATCATCCCGGCCGCCACAGTGCCGTTGGTCAAACGGTCGATGACGATGAACGCGCCCGTCGTGCGGTTGCTGTCGTAGCCGTCGAGGGCGATCGGCGCGTCCAGTGCGATCTTCACGCGGCCGATTTCATTCAGCTGCAGCGAGCTGGCAGGGCCTTCTTCCAGCGTGTTCACGTCAACACGATGGGTGATGCTGGCAATCGAACCCGGCACGTAGGACGTGGCGCGTTTGATGTCGTATTTCTTGCCCGGCAGCATTGGCTCTTCGGCCATCCACACCAGCATGGCGTCGAAGGCGTCGGCCACTTGCGGGACGTTGTCGGTATGCACCAACAGGTCGCCACGGGAGATGTCGATCTCGTCTTCCATGGTCAGCGTTACGGCCTGACCCGGGCCTGCGTGCTCCAACTCGCCTTCGAAGGTGACGATGGATTTCACGCGGCTGCTCTTGCCGGACGGCAGCACAACGACTTCGTCGCCCTTATGCACAATGCCGCTCGCCAGGGTGCCGGCGAAACCGCGGAAGTTCAGGTTCGGACGGTTGACGTACTGCACCGGGAAACGCAGGTCGGTGAAATTGCGGTCGTTGGCGATCTCGACGGTTTCGAGAATTTCCATCAGCGACTTGCCGGTGTACCAGGGCGAGCGCTCGCTCCGGTTGACCACGTTGTCGCCCTTGAGGGCCGACATCGGCACGAATTCCATGGTGGTCGGCTTCAGCGCAATGCGGTCGGCGAACGCCCGGTAATCGGCCTTGATCTGCTCGAAGATGTTCTCGTCGAAACCATTGAGGTCCATCTTGTTGATGGCGACCACGATGTGCTTGATTCCCAGCAACGACGCGATGTAGCTGTGGCGTTTGGTCTGGGTCTGCACGCCGTAGCGGGCGTCGACCAGAATGATCGCCAGGTCACAGGTAGACGCACCGGTGGCCATGTTGCGGGTGTACTGCTCATGGCCGGGGGTGTCGGCGATGATGAATTTGCGCTTGGCGGTGGAGAAGTAGCGGTACGCGACATCGATGGTGATGCCTTGCTCGCGCTCAGCCTGCAGGCCATCGACCAGCAGCGCCAGATCGACTTCGTCGCCGGTGGTGCCGGATTTTTTCGAATCACGGGTGATGGCTTCCAGGTGATCTTCGTAGATCATCTTGGAATCGTGCAGCAGACGCCCGATCAACGTGCTCTTGCCGTCGTCGACGTTGCCACAGGTCAGGAAACGCAGCATTTCCTTGCGTTCGTGCTGGCCTAGATAGGCGAGGATGTCCTCGCTGATCAATTCAGATTGATGGCTCATTGGGTTCAAGCTCCAAGCTGTAAGCTTCAAGCGGCAAGCTTGTCGGCATACAGCTAGTCAAAATTCTTCCGGTTCAAGTGAGCTTCAGCTTTTCGGCTTGAAGCTTCCAACTTGCTGCTTGCCGCTAGAAGTAGCCTTGGCGCTTCTTCTCTTCCATCGAGCCTGCGCCATCGTGGTCGATGACCCGACCCTGGCGCTCGGAAGTTCGCGTCAGGAGCATTTCCTGAATGATGTCGGTGAGGCTGGTAGCCTCGGATTCGACAGCGCCCGTCAACGGGTAGTCGCCCAGTGTGCGGAAGCGGACCTTCTTCTTGACGATGCGCTTCTTGTCCTCGTCGGACAGGTGATTACGCAGGCGGTCGTCGTCGATCATGATCCAGGTGCCGTTCATCTCGATGACTTCGCGCTCGGCGGCGAAATACAGCGGGACGATCGGGATGCCTTCGAGGTAGATGTACTGCCAGATGTCCAGCTCGGTCCAGTTGGAGAGCGGGAACACGCGGATCGACTCGCCTTTGTTGACGTTGCCGTTGTAGACGTTCCACAGCTCGGGACGCTGGTTTTTCGGGTCCCAGCGGTGCTTGGTGTCACGGAAGGAATACACGCGCTCTTTGGCGCGGGATTTCTCTTCGTCACGACGGGCGCCGCCAAACGCGGCATCGAAACCGTGCTTGTCGAGGGCCTGCTTGAGGCCCTGGGTTTTCATGATATCGGTGTGCTTCGAGCTGCCGTGGGTCAGCGGGTTGATACCCTGCGCGACGCCGTCCGGGTTCACGTGCACGATCAGGTCCAGGCCCATTTCCTCGACCATCTTGTCGCGGAAGCGGTACATCTCCTGGAATTTCCAGCGGGTGTCGACGTGCATCACCGGGAACGGCAGCTTGCCCGGGAAGAAGGCCTTGCGCGCCAGATGCAGCATCACGGCAGAGTCTTTACCGACGGAGTACAGCATCACCGGGCTATCGAACTCGGCAGCGACCTCGCGGATGATGTGGATGCTTTCCGCCTCCAGCTGTTTCAGGTGCGTCAGTTTGTCGACCATGGTTACTCACGGGATAACGTACGTGTATGGAGAGCCTGCGGGCCCTATCGAGCGAGGCACTTTATCATGGGGCCTGATTCTATTCAGCGGCGGGGATAGATCGAAACGATCTAACCATATAGCTCATGCTTTGGACCCTCGGACACTTTAAATCGGGTTCGGACAGTCGATGAACAGATGCTCCAGGGCAAAGCGCCGCGCCAGATAATCACCCAGGGCCTGCACACCATAACGCTCGGTGGCGTGGTGGCCGGCGGCAATGAAACTGATGCCGTTTTCCCGCGCGCTGTGAAAGGTCTGCTCGGACGCTTCACCGCTCAAATACAGGTCCACGCCGGCCAGCACGGCTTGATCGATGTAGCCCTGCCCGCCTCCGGTGCACCAGCCGACCCGGCGAATCATGCCGTCGCCCTCGATCAACAACGGCTCGCGCCCCAGAGCGGTTTGGACGCGGTGGGCGAAATCCCGCGGCGTCATGGCCTCGCTGAGTGAGCCCACCAGCCCGACGATGCGCGGATTGTCAGGGTCCAGCGGGCCTTCGACGGTGATCTCCAGTTGCTGGGCCAGTTGAACGTTATTGCCTACCTCAGCATGCAAATCGAGAGGCAGGTGATAGGACAGCAGACTGATGTCATGTTTGAGCAGCGTCTTCAGCCGACGCTGTTTCATGCCGGTGATGCAGGGGTTCTCGCCTTTCCAGAAATAGCCGTGATGCACCAGCACCAGATCGGCATTGGCCTCCACGGCTGCGCCCAGCAACGCCTGACTTGCGGTGACGCCGGAGACGATTCGGCTGACCTGCGGCCGGCCCTCGACCTGCAAGCCGTTGGGGCAATAATCCTGAATGCGTGCGCTACCGAGATAGCGGTCCGCTTCTTCTACCAGGGTGCTCAAGGCAACCGCCATAAAAGTCTCCTAAATATGCAGTCCAGACCGTGTCGGTCCTCGTATAATGCCGGCCATTATGGCGCAGCTAGGCGCTTCTACCTTCAGGACTCCGCTCAATGTTCAAAGCGCTGCGTTTTCTCGGCTGGCCCTTGCTCGCTGGTGTGCTTATCGCTTTATTGATTATCCAGCGCTATCCCCAATGGGTCGGGCTGCCAAGCCAGGACGTGAACCTGCAACAAGCGCCACAACAGACCTTCGTGCAACAGGGTCCAGTCTCGTACGCGGACGCTGTCAGCAACGCCGCCCCGGCCGTGGCCAATCTGTACACGACCAAGATGGTCAATAACAACAACAAACCCAACCATCCGCTGTTCGACGACCCGCAGTTTCGTCGTTTCTTCGGGGACAACCTGCCCAAACAAAAGCGCATGCAGTCGAGCCTGGGGTCGGCGGTGATCATGAGCCCGGAAGGCTACCTGCTGACCAACAACCACGTGACCTCCGGCGCCGACCAGATTGTCGTTGCGCTTAAAGACGGCCGCGAGACGATTGCCAAAGTCGTCGGCAGCGACCCCGAGACCGACCTTGCAGTGCTGAAGATCGACCTGAAGAACCTGCCTTCCATTACCCTTGGCCGTTCCGACGCTATCCGCATCGGCGACGTTGCCCTGGCCATCGGTAACCCGTTCGGCGTTGGCCAGACCGTGACCATGGGCATCATCAGTGCCACCGGGCGCAATCAGCTGGGCCTCAACACTTACGAAGACTTCATTCAGACCGACGCGGCGATCAACCCCGGCAACTCGGGCGGCGCGCTGGTGGACGCCAACGGCAACCTGACCGGGATCAACACGGCGATCTTCTCCAAATCCGGTGGCTCCCAAGGCATCGGTTTTGCGATTCCGACCAAGCTGGCGTTGGAGGTGATGAAGTCGATCATCGAACACGGCCAAGTGATTCGCGGCTGGTTGGGCATCGAGGTACAGCCGCTGACGCAGGAGCTCTCGGAATCGTTCGGGCTGAAGGATCGTCCGGGCATCGTGGTCGCCGGGATCTTCCGCGACGGTCCGGCGCAGAAGGCAGGCTTGCAACTGGGTGATGTGATCCTGAGCATCAACGGCGAGCCGGCGGGCGACGGCCGTCGCTCAATGAATCAAGTAGCCCGCACCAAACCGACTGACAAGATTGCCATTCAGGTCATGCGCAACGGCAAGGAATTGAAACTGACCGCCGAAGTGGGCGTGCGTCCACCGCAGACAACGGCGCCTGCGGCAGAGAATTGATCGGTTGCCGTTAGGCAACCGTCAGCTCAGTTCGACAAATCCCCCAGCGCATCCACCAGCGCCTGATTCTGTTCAGGCGTGCCGATGGTGATGCGCAGGAATTGCGCGATGCGCGCCTGTTTGAAGTGGCGCACGATCACGCCCTGCTCCCGCACCTTCGCCGCCAGACTGGCAGCGTCGTGCTGGGGGTGGCGGGCGAAGATAAAGTTCGCGGCCGAGGGCAGCACTTCGAAGCCCTTGCCCTCCAACTGCTCGACAAGCGCTTCACGGCTGGCAATCACGCGCTGGCAGGTGCGCTCGAAGTACTCACGGTCATCGAATGCCGCTGCTGCGCCGACAATGGCCATACGGTCCAGGGGATAGGAGTTGAAGCTGTTCTTGACCCGTTCCAGCGCTTCGATCAGGTCCGGATGCCCCACCGCGAGGCCCACTCGCAACCCGGCAAGCGAGCGCGATTTGGACAGCGTTTGAGTGACCAGCAGGTTCGGATAGCGGTCCACCAGACTGATCGCGGTTTCGCCCCCGAAGTCGATATACGCCTCGTCGACGATCACCACTGAATCCGGGCTGTTCTTGAGGATCTGCTCGACGGCATCAAGGGCCAACAGGCAGCCCGTGGGTGCGTTCGGGTTCGGGAAAATGATGCCGCCATTGGGACGCGCGTAATCTTCGACGCGAATCTGGAACTGCTCATCCAGCGGCACGGCCTCGTAGGCGACGTCATACAGGCCGCAATACACCGGATAGAAGCTGTAACTGATGTCCGGGAACAGCAGCGGCTTGTTCTGCCGGAAAAAGGCGTTGTAGGCGTGAGCCAGCACCTCGTCTGAACCGTTGCCGAGGAACACGCGATTGGCGTCGACGCCGTAGTAACGCGCTACGGCTTGCTTCAGCACGTCACTGTTGGGGTCGGGATACAGGCGCAGGTCGTCACTGACCGCAGCGCGCATGGCCTCGATCGCCTTGGGCGACGGGCCATAGGGGTTTTCGTTGGTGTTGAGCTTCACCAGCTTGGTCAGCTTGGGCTGCTCGCCCGGCACATACGGCACCAGGTCGTTGACGAAGGGACTCCAGAATTTGCTCATGCTCATTTGCCCTCTTGTTCAGTGTCGACGATGCGGTATTCGGCGCTGCGGGCGTGGGCAGTCAATGACTCGCCGCGTGCCAGTACCGAGGCCGTTTTGCCCAGGTCGGACGCACCCTGCTCCGAGCAGAAAATGATCGATGAGCGTTTCTGGAAATCGTACACGCCCAACGGCGACGAGAACCGGGCGGTGCCTGAAGTAGGCAGCACGTGGTTGGGACCGGCGCAGTAGTCGCCCAGCGCTTCGGACGTGTGGCGGCCCATGAAGATCGCGCCGGCGTGGCGAATCTGCGGCAGCCAGGCCTCAGGATCAGCCACCGACAACTCCAGGTGCTCCGGCGCAATCCGGTTGGCGACTTCCATGGCCTGATTCATGTCGGCCACTTTGATCAAGGCGCCGCGGCCATTGATCGAGGTCTGGATGATTTCCGCGCGCTCCATCGTCGGCATCAGTTTGGCGATGCTGGCGGCGACGCGATCAAGGAAGTCTGCATCCGGACTGACCAGAATCGCCTGGGCGTCTTCATCGTGCTCGGCCTGGGAGAACAGGTCCATGGCGATCCAGTCGGGGTCGGTCTGGCCGTCGCACACCACCAGAATCTCCGACGGGCCGGCGATCATGTCGATGCCCACTTGGCCGAACACGTGACGCTTGGCGGTGGCCACATAAATGTTGCCCGGGCCGACGACTTTATCCACCTGCGGGACGCTTTCGGTGCCATACGCCAGCGCTGCAACCGCCTGGGCGCCACCGATGGTGAACACGCGATCGACGCCCGCAATGCAGGCCGCCGCCAGTACCAGCTCGTTGAGCTCACCGCGCGGGGTTGGCACCACCATAACCACCTCGCCTACGCCAGCGACTTTGGCCGGAATGGCGTTCATCAACACCGAAGACGGGTAAGACGCTTTACCGCCCGGCACGTACAACCCGGCGCGATCCAGCGGCGTGACCTTCTGGCCCAGCACGGTGCCGTCGGCCTCGGTGTAGCTCCAGGAATCCTGCTTCTGCCGCTCGTGGTAACTGCGCACACGGTCAGCCGCTTTTTCGAGGGCCTGACGCTGGGCCGGCGTGATGCGGGTCAGTGCCAGCTCAAGACGCTCGCGCGGCAGAATCAGGTCGGCCATCGACGACACGTTCAGGCCGTCGAAGCGACAGGTGTATTCCACCAGCGCCGCATCGCCGCGCTCGCGCACGTTCTTGATGATGTCGAGCACACGCTCATTGACCGAGTCGTCAGACACACTTTCCCAGCTCAGCAGATGATCCAGATGACGGGCGAAATCCGGATCGGCAGCGCTGAGTCGGCGAATAGCATTGGAAGTGGTCATAGCGTGGGCCTCAATGGATGGCGATTTCTCAGATGCCGCGTATAGGCAGATGCCTAAGCTAGCAAGCCATCCGCGCGGGCACCTGAGAAATTTGGCTATGACACGGATAGCTGGGCGTGATCCTGATGAGGGTCACGCGATGCAGTCAACCGCGGTGTCGCGACTCCACGGCTGTGCGCAGGGTGTCGATCAGCGACTGAATGCGGGCGTGTTGCATTTTCATGGATGCCTTGTTCACCACCAGACGCGAGCTGATGTGGGCAATCATTTCCTGGGGTTCGAGGCCGTTGGCACGCAGCGTGTTGCCGGTGTCGACGACGTCGATGATCTTGTCGGCCAGACCCACCAGCGGCGCGAGTTCCATGGAGCCGTACAGCTTGATGATGTCGACCTGACGGCCCTGTTCGGCGTAGTAGCGCTTGGCAACATTGACGAACTTGGTCGCCACACGCAGCCGACCCTTGGGTTCGACGGCGCCGACTGCACCTGCAGTCATCAGCTTGCACTGGGCGATTTGCAGGTCGAGCGGCTCATACAGACCTTGGCCGCCATATTCCATCAGCACGTCCTTGCCCGCGACGCCGAGATCTGCAGCACCGTGCTCGACGTAGGTCGGCACGTCAGTGGCACGCACGATCAGCAGGCGTACGTCGGCCTGGGTCGTGGGGATGATCAGCTTGCGGCTCTTGTCCGGATTCTCAGTCGGCACAATGCCCGCCGCAGCGAGCAGCGGCAAGGTGTCGTCGAGGATGCGGCCCTTGGACAATGCGATGGTCAACATGGGAAACGTCAGTCCTTATCAGCAGCGCGTGCCGGGTCGCAACTGGCGCCCGACTACCTCCGGCTCAAGAAGCCAGAGTGGAACGAATCAGAAAATCCTGGCGCGATGGCCAGACACGTCGCCCGCGTCGATAACATCGACACGGGCGACCGCGCAGCTGCTGACTAGCCCGGAACGCGACGGATCTTCGCGCCCAGCATCTGCAGTTTTTCTTCGATGCACTCATAACCACGGTCGATGTGGTAAATGCGGTCGATCAGCGTGTCGCCTTCGGCAACCAGCGCCGAAATGACCAGGCTCGCCGAAGCACGCAGGTCGGTCGCCATCACTGGCGCGCCCTTGAGCTTGGTGCAGCCGGTGACGATGGCGGTGTTGCCTTCGACCTGGATCTGCGCGCCCATGCGGTGCATTTCGTACACGTGCATAAAGCGGTTTTCGAAGATGGTCTCGATGACCGCACCCGTGCCTTCGGCGATGGCGTTAAGCGAGATGAACTGCGCCTGCATGTCGGTCGGGAAAGCCGGATACGGTGCAGTGCGCACGTTGACCGCTTTCGGACGCTTGCCGTGCATGTTCAGCTCGATCCAGTCCTTGCCGGTGGTGATCTCGGCGCCGGATTCACGCAGCTTCTCGAGTACCGCTTCGAGAATCGTCGGATCGGTGTCCTTGAGTTTCACACGGCCGCCGGTTGCCGCCGCCGCCACCAGGTAGGTGCCGGTTTCGATACGGTCGGGCATGACGCGATAGGTCGCCGAACCCAGGCGTTTGACGCCATCAATGGTGATGGTGTCGGTGCCGGCGCCAGAGACTTTGCCGCCCATGGCGTTGATGAAGTTCGCCAGGTCGACGACTTCAGGCTCACGCGCGGCGTTTTGCAGGACGCTGCGGCCGTTTGCCAGGGCAGCGGCCATCATGATGTTCTCGGTACCCGTCACGCTGACGGTATCGAAGAAGAAGTTGGCGCCACGCAGGCCGCCTTCCGGCGCCTTGGCCTTGATGTAACCGCCTTCGACGTCGATCACCGCGCCCATGGCTTCAAGACCACGGATGTGCAGATCGACCGGACGCGAACCAATGGCGCAACCGCCAGGCAGTGCCACTTCGGCTTCACCGAAGCGGGCAACCATCGGACCCAGCACGAGGATCGACGCACGCATGGTTTTCACCAGCTCGTACGGAGCGACCAGGGTCTTGATGGTGCGTGGGTCGATTTCGACGCTGAGCTTCTCGTCGATGATCGGCTCGATGCCCATGCGACCAAACAGCTCGATCATGGTGGTGATGTCGTGCAGGTGCGGCAGGTTGGCGACGGTCACAGGACCATCAGCCAGCAGCGTGGCTGCGAGAATCGGCAGGGCAGAGTTTTTCGCCCCGGAGATGCGGATTTCGCCATCAAGACGAATGCCGCCAGTAATAATCAGTTTGTCCATTGGAATCTCGACGCCGTGTTGGCTCAGGTGCGCTCGGCCCATGCAGCGCGGCTGAAAAATTTCATGGTGACCGCGTGGATGCTGCCATCGGCGATCCATGGGTTCAAATGCGTGTAAATCTGCTGCTGGCGCTTGACCGGGCTCAGTGCGGCCAGTTCGTCGCTGATCACGTTCAGCTGGAAATTACAGCCTTCGCCTTCAACTTCGACCTGAATATCTGGCAACTTAGCTTCCAGGAAGCTTTTAACTTCTACGGCCTGCATGCTTAACCTCAATCGGCGCCCTACGCGCGCGGGTCGGCCATCATACAAAAAAGCCCTCTCGTTGCGAACCCTACTTTGCAGGGGCCGGACGAGGGGCTTGATCGACGAAAGCAATTAATGATGCTGCAACAGCTCGGTCAGGCCGGAGACTTGGGCGATTTCCTGCATGTCTTCAGGCAACGCGCGGACGGTGACTGACTTGCCTGCGGCCTGCGCATCACGCATGAACGCAAGGAGCAAAGCCAGGCCGACACTGCTGGACTTTTCGACGCCGGAGCAATCCAGCGTCAGGGCTGCATCGGTGTTTGACTTGATCAGCGCCGCGCCCTGCTCACGCAAGGCCGGGCCGGTCCGATAGTCGATCACGCCGGAGAGCATCAGCTCTCCGCCGCCAGCGGCAGTTACGGACGCTTGACTCATTTGACGACCTTGTCGCTGGAGCTTTCCGAGGTCTGCTTGGCCTTGGCGACTTCGCCAGCCCAACCGTCGATGGTTTTGTCCAGGTTGTTACCGTTGCGCTGCATGGCGTCAGCGAACTGATCGCGGAACAGCTTGCCGATGTTGATGCCGTTGATGATGACGTTACGCACTTTCCACTCACCGCCGATTTTGACGAGGGTGTAGGAAACAGGGTAGACCGCGCCATTGTTGCCCTTGACCGACATGTCGACGGACGTGCGATCAGCCGCTTCCTGCTTGGCCGGGGAAACGGTGATGCCCTGGTTGTTGTACTCGAGCAGCGCGTTGCCATAGAACTGGATCAGGCTGCGTTTGAAGTTTTCCTGGAAGCGTTGCATCTGCGCCGGGGTGGCGTTGCGCGAATACTTCACGGTCATAATGCTTTTGGAGATGCCGTCAGCGTCGATGACCGGGCCAACGATGCCGTTAAGTGCATCGTAGAAGGCTTGCGGATTGGACTTGTAGGTTTCCTTGTTGGCGGACAGGTCAGCCAGCAATTGCTTGGTAGTGCGATCAACCAGATCGTGAGCGGAATCGGACGCTGCTGCGTTAGCAAACAAAGGCAGGGCGGCCAGTAGCACTAAAAGGCCACGGCGCAGAATCGAGATCATGAAAAAACTCCTCATTTGGCGTCTTTGCCCACTGAATTGAGCAGGAATTTACCGATCAGGTCTTCAAGTACCAACGAGGACTGGGTGTCATGGATGACGCTGCCGTCTTTCAACAGCTGGTCATCGCCACCGACACTGATGCCGATGTATTTTTCACCCAGCAGGCCTGCGGTCAGGATGGAAGCGGTGGAATCCGAAGGCAGGTTGTTGACCCGCTTGTTCACTTCCATCGTCACACGCCCCGTGAAGGTATCGTGATCCAGATCGATTGCAGTGACCTTGCCGATGTTCACACCGGCCATGGTCACCTTCGCTCTGACAGTCAAACCGGCGATATTATCGAAATTTGCGTAAAGTTTATAAGTGTCGGTGGCGGGGCTGGCGCTCAGACCGCTGACGCGCAGGGCGAGCAGGAGCAAAGCCAGGATCCCGGCCAGCAGAAACAGGCCTACACCGGTTTCGAGGGTGCGGTTTTGCATCAGAAGTCTCCAAACATCAAGGCGGTCATAATAAAGTCCAGGCCCAGTACGGCCAATGAGGCGTAGACCACGGTCTTGGTCGTGGCGCGACTGATCCCTTCGGACGTGGGCTCGCAGTCGTAGCCCTGGAACACGGCAATCCAGGTGACGACAAAAGCGAACACGACGCTCTTGATGACACCGTTGAGTACATCATCGGAAAACGAAACGCTGTTCTGCATGTTGGCCCAGAAGGAGCCTTCGTAGACGCCCAGCCAGTCGACCGCCACCCACGAACCACCCCAGATGCCGACCACGCTGAAAATCAGCGCCAGTACCGGCAGCGAGATGAAGCCTGCCCACAGACGCGGTGCAACGATGTACTTGAGCGGGTCAACACCAATCATTTCGAGGCTGGAAAGCTGCTCGGTGGATTTCATGTTGCCGATTTCGGCAGTCAGTGCAGAGCCTGCACGACCGGCGAACAATAGAGCGGTGACGACCGGCCCGAGTTCACGCAGCAACGTCAGGGCAACCATCTGCCCAACAGCCTGCTCGGAGCCGTACTTGGCGAGAATGCTGAAACCTTGCAGCGCCAGCACCATGCCGATGAACACCCCGGACACGACGATGATTGCCAGGGACATGACGCCCACCGAATGCAACTGACGAACCAGCAGTTGAAAACCGCCGCCAATGCCGCCGCGCCCAAGCAACGCATGAACCAGAAAAATCCCTGAACGACCCAGCACTGCAACCATATCGATCGTCGAACGCCCCATCAGGCGTACGCGATCCATTAAAGACTTTCTGCGCATCAGCGCTTCCCCAAAAGATCGTCGCGATAATCCGGCGCCGGATAATGGAAAGGTACCGGCCCGTCGGGATCGCCCGTCATGAACTGACGTATACGAGGGTTATCCGACTCCATCAGTTCCTGCGGCGTGCCCTGCCCCAGCACCTGACCGTCACCGACGACATATAAATAGTCGGCGATGCTGGCGGTCTCGGCGAGGTCGTGGGACACCACGATACTGGTGATACCCAGCGCATCATTGAGCAGCCGGATCAGCCGAACCAGCACGCCCATGGCGATAGGGTCCTGCCCCACGAAGGGTTCGTCGTACATGAGGATCTGGGGATCCAGCGCGATGGCGCGCGCCAGTGCAACACGGCGCTTCATGCCACCTGAGAGTTCGTCGGGCATCAGATCGACTGCGCCACGAAGTCCGACCGCCTGCAGTTTCAGCAGGACGATGTCGCGGATCATATCTTCAGGCAGCTTGGTGTGAACCCGCAGCGGGAACGCCACGTTTTCGAAAACGTCGAGGTCGGTAAAGAGCGCGCCGCTCTGAAAGAGCACGCCCATCTGCTTGCGCGCATCGAAAAGATCGCTGCGCGAGAGTTTCGGCAAATTCTGGCCATTGACCCAGACTTCACCTGCGCTCGGACGCAGTTGTGCTCCCATCAATCGCAGCAGAGTGGTTTTGCCACTGCCCGACGGCCCCATGATGCCGGTGACTTTGCCCCGGGGGATGCGGATGTCCACATTATTGAAGATGCTGCGCGCACCGCGCTTGAAGGAAACGCCCTTCAGCTCGACCGCGTAGGCGTTATCGGCACTCATCTAAACTCCTTGCGATGCAACCTGTCTCTCAGATGCCGCGTTCTTGACGAACGACACACTTTTGGAGGGGCCGAACAAGCGGCGGACTATACCACCGCTGTCGCACGCCGCCCAAGCTCCAACGTGTCGAGTCGTAAACAAAGAAGGGTATTAAGGACGGTGTGGAATTTTCGTACCCTCCGCCAGCCTTTATCACGCTGCTGCTGAAGGACGTCTCCGTTCATTAAACAAACAGCAACGATGAAGCGTGAGGCTTTTGAACATTGCCGCTATAATCCCCGGCCTTTCACCATGCGACCCCTTCCGATATGTCCAATGCGCGCAACCTGATTGAATCGGCACAGAGCACCATCCGCCTTGAAATAGAAGCCGTGGAAGGTTTGCTTGCGCATATAGATGCCGATTTCGTCAACGCGTGCGACATGATTCTGGGCAGTCAGGGCCGCGTGGTCGTGGTCGGCATGGGCAAGTCGGGGCATATCGGCAAGAAGATCGCCGCTACGTTGGCCAGTACCGGCACCCCGTCTTTTTTCGTGCACCCCGCCGAGGCCAGCCACGGCGACATGGGCATGATCACCAGCGCCGACATTATTCTGGCCCTGTCCAATTCGGGCACGACGGCCGAAATCGTCACGTTGCTGCCGCTGATCAAGCGGCTGGGCATCAAGATGATCAGCCTCACTGGCAACCCGGAATCAACACTGGCCAAGGCCGCTGACGTCAACCTCAATGCGCGGGTCGAAAAAGAAGCCTGCCCGTTGAATCTGGCGCCCACCTCCTCCACCACCGCGGCGCTGGTCATGGGCGACGCCCTGGCCGTTGCGCTGCTGGACGCCAGAGGCTTCACCGCTGAAGACTTCGCGTTTTCCCATCCGGGCGGTGCACTGGGTCGTCGGCTGCTGCTGAAGGTCGAGCATGTCATGCACACTGGCGCCAACCTGCCGCAGGTTGCGCGCGGCACGCCGCTTCGCGATTCGCTGATGGAAATGACCCGCAAGGGGCTTGGCATGACCGCCATTCTCGAGAGCGACGGCCGCCTAGCCGGTATCTTCACGGACGGCGACCTGCGTCGCACGCTGGATCGCCCGATCGACATACGCCAGGCGACCATCGATGAAGTCATGACCGTCCACGGCAAGACCGTGCGCCCGGAAATGCTCGCGGCCGAAGCCCTGAAAATCATGGAAGACAACAAGATCGGCGCACTCATCGTGGTCGACGAGAACGATCGCCCGGTTGGCGCGTTCAATCTTCAAGACCTGCTCCGCGCAGGAGTCATGTAAATGAGCGCCGATATGAATGACCTGATGCAACGCGGCAAGAACATCAAACTGGCGATCTTCGACGTCGATGGCGTACTCACCGACGGACGCCTGTACTTCCTCGAAGACGGCAGTGAATTCAAGACCTTCAACACCCTCGACGGCCAGGGCATCAAGATGCTCATCAACTCGGGTGTGACGACTGCCATCATCAGCGGACGCAAGACCCCCGTGGTTGAGCGGCGCGCGAAGAACCTCGGCATCGCTCACCTTTATCAGGGCCGCGAAGACAAACTCGTGGTCCTCGACGAGCTTTTGCAGCAACTGAATCTAAGCTACGAGCAGGTCGCGTACCTGGGCGACGATTTGCCTGATCTGCCGGTCATTCGCCGGGTGGGCCTGGGCATGGCCGTTGCCAATGCCGCAAGCTTTGTCCGCGAGCATGCCGACGGCACTACCCAGGCACGTGGCGGCGAAGGCGCTGCCCGCGAATTCTGCGAGTTGATCCTGAAGGCTCAGGGCAACCTCGAAGCGGCTCACGCCGCCTACCTATAGAAGTGCATTTATGCTGAGCAAAAAGTTTCGTACGTTTCTGCTGTTCGGTGTGCTGGCATTGCTGCTGGCGGCGGTCGGCTACTGGAACATCAGTCCGGAAAGCTTCCTCGATCAACCCAAGGCTGCCGTGGATGAGAGCGCCGTCGATTACTACGCGACCAACGCCCACAGCATCCAGTACCTGCCCGACGGGACCATGCAGTACGACATGACCGCCGACAAGGTCGAGCACTTGAAAGCCACCGACGTCACCCTGATGACCACGCCGGTGCTGCAGATGTATCGAGGATCTACCTTCCCGTGGCACGTACAGAGCGTTCGCGCAGAAGTATCGCCGGGGGGCGATCACGTCGAGCTGATCGACTCGGTGCGCATCAACCGCACCGACGAAAAAGACCGCACCACCATCATCACCAGCAGCCGCATGACTGTATTCCCGCAGAAGCAATATGCGGAAACTGCCCAACCCGTTAGAATCGACGGCCTTGGCGGTGTAACGACCGGCACGGGTATGAAAGCGTATCTGAAAGAAAGCAGGATGAACCTGCTATCCAACGTAAGAGGACAGTATGAGGCTCGTTAAAACCCTTCCTTTTTTGCTCGGCCTGGGCGCAGCACTGGGAAGCGCGAGCGCCTGGTCTCTGCCGACGGATCGCGATCAACCCATCCACATCCAGTCGGATGACGCGCAGCTTGACGACAAGCAAGGCATCGCCACCTACAAAGGCAATGTCATCATCACCCAGGGCACGATGAAGATCACCGGCAATACCGTGACCATCACCCGTACACCGCAAGGCGACGTGGACGTGTTCACGTCCGTGGGCAACCTGGCCTACTACGAGCAGAAGCCATCGGTGGACAAGCCGATCGTTCAGGCCTGGGGCGTTACTATCCAGTACTTCGCGGCCCAGAACCGCATCGTGCTGATCGACAAGGCCAAGGTGGTCAATGACGGCAACACGTCCGAAGGCGAGAAAATCGTCTATGACACCGTCAAGCAGGTCGTTAACGCCGGTCGTGCCAATGGCACCAAGGTCACTGCACCACGCCCTCGTATCGACATGGTCATCCAGCCGAAAAAGAAAACCGACCAGCAGAAGGCCCAGTAATGGCAACGCTGAAAGCCCAGCACCTGGCCAAGGCCTATAAAAGCCGCCAGGTCGTACGTGACGTCAGCCTGTCCATCGAGAGCGGCCAGATCGTCGGCCTGCTCGGCCCCAACGGCGCCGGCAAGACCACCTGTTTCTACATGATCGTCGGCCTGGTTCAAGCGGATCAGGGTCGCGTCCTGATCGACGACCAGGACGTCAGCCACCAACCGATGCACGGCCGTGCACGCGCCGGTATTGGCTACCTGCCACAAGAAGCGTCGATCTTCCGCAAGCTCTCCGTCTCGGACAATATCATGGCGATCCTGGAGACCCGTAAGGAACTCGATCGCGCTGCCCGCCGCAAGGAGCTGGAAAGCCTGCTGCAGGAATTTCACATCACCCACATTCGTGACAACCTGGGCATGAGCCTGTCGGGCGGCGAACGTCGCCGTGTGGAAATCGCACGCGCCCTCGCCACTTCGCCGAAATTCATCCTGCTCGACGAACCCTTCGCCGGTGTCGACCCGATTTCCGTAGGCGACATCAAGCAGATCATTCACCACCTCAAGGCCAAAGGGATCGGCGTGCTGATCACCGACCACAACGTGCGTGAGACGCTGGATATCTGCGAAACCGCTTACATCGTCAACGATGGACAGCTGATTGCCGAAGGCGACGCCGAATCCATCCTGGCCAACCAGTTGGTCAAGGAAGTGTACCTGGGTCACGAGTTCCGCCTGTAACCGCAGTGATGAAATGAGGTTGTGCGGTACCCCGCAACGTGCGCCATCGCCAACCTCGTTTTTTAATTGTCATCACACTCTAGGCAAACCCTCCAGCTTCAGGCATATAATTTGCTTAAGTTGGCGCCCTCGGCGCCCTGCTAGTAAATGGCGCGCAGTGCGCCGGCGAATAAGGTGTTAAGCCCTGCCATGAAACCTTCGCTAGTCTTGAGAATGGGCCAGCAGCTGACGATGACACCTCAGCTGCAACAGGCAATCCGCTTGCTTCAGTTGTCGACGCTGGATCTCCAACAGGAGATTCAGGAGGCGCTGGAGTCGAACCCGATGCTGGAACGGCAGGAGGAAGGCGACGATTTCGACAACGCCGACCCCTTGGCGGATAACGTAGAGCAAAAGCCCAACGCTGATGTTCAGGAACCCACCTACCAGGAATCGGCACCTACCGTCGACAATCTGGAGGACGGCGAATGGAACGAGCGCATTCCCAACGAGCTGCCCGTCGACACCGCGTGGGAAGACGTCTATCAGACCAGCGCCAGCAGCCTGCCCAGCAACGACGATGACGAGTGGGATTTCACCACCCGCACCTCCGTTGGCGAGAGCCTGCAAAGCCACCTGCTGTGGCAACTCAACCTGGCGCCAATGTCGGACACCGATCGCCTGATCGCCGTGACGCTGATCGACTGCATCAATAACCAGGGCTACCTCGACGAAACACTCGAAGAAATGCTCGACGCCTTCGACCCTGAGCTGGATATCGAGCTGGACGAAATCGAAGCCGTTCTGCACCGCATTCAGCAGTTCGAGCCTGCCGGCATCGGCGCGCGCAACCTGAGTGAATGCCTGCTCCTGCAGCTTCGCCAGCTGCCCGCCAAAACCAAGTGGCTGGCGGAAGCGCAGAAGCTGGTCAGCGACTACATCGATCTGCTCGGCAGCCGCGACTACGCGCAACTGATGCGCCGCATGAAGCTCAAGGAAGACGACCTGCGTCAGGTCATCGAACTGGTCCAGAGCCTCAACCCGCGCCCCGGCTCGCAGATCGAGTCCAGCGAAGCCGAATACGTCGTGCCTGACGTCATCGTGCGCAAGGACAACGAGCGCTGGCTGGTGGAACTGAACCAGGAATCCGTGCCGCGCCTGCGGGTCAATCCGCAGTACGCCGGTTTCGTGCGTCGCGCCGATACCAGCGCCGACAACACGTTCATGCGCAATCAGTTGCAGGAAGCTCGCTGGTTCATCAAGAGCCTGCAAAGCCGTAACGAGACGCTGATGAAGGTGGCGACGCAAATCGTCGAACACCAGCGAGGCTTCCTCGAGTACGGTGACGAGGCCATGAAGCCACTGGTTCTGCATGACATCGCCGAAGCGGTCGGCATGCACGAATCGACGATCTCCCGGGTGACCACGCAGAAATTCATGCACACCCCGCGCGGGATTTACGAACTCAAATATTTCTTTTCCAGCCACGTCAGCACCTCCGAAGGCGGCGAATGCTCGTCCACGGCGATTCGCGCGATCATCAAAAAACTGGTCGCCGCGGAAAATCAGAAAAAGCCGTTGAGTGACAGCAAGATCGCTGGTTTACTGGAAGCACAAGGCATTCAAGTGGCCCGTCGCACAGTCGCCAAGTACCGCGAATCCCTTGGGATCTCGCCGTCCAGCGAACGCAAGCGACTGATGTAGAGGTCACGCGTCAAAGCGTTCCAGTGGCAGGCATTACGCCTGCCTCTTAATGCACTGGCAACGAAGGAGAAGCTGTATGCAAGTCAACATCAGTGGACACCAGCTGGAAGTGACTGAACCTCTGCGTACCTACATCGGCGAGAAACTCGCCCGATTGGAACGCCACTTTGACAAGATCACGAATGTGCAGGTCACCATGGAGGTCGAGAAGCTCAAGCAGAAAATCGAAGCCACCTTGCACGTTCCTGGCGCTGAAGTGGTTGCCAACGCCGAACACGACGACATGTATGCAGCCATTGACCTGCTTGCCGACAAGCTTGACCGCCAACTCAAAAAACATAAGGAAAAACAGCAAAGTCTGCTGCAAGGCGCGACTGCTCGCTGACACTCCCCACCCATGATCCGACTTGAAAATATCCTGACCCCTGGCCGTTCACTCGTGAACGTGCCAGGCGGCAGCAAAAAAGCCGTACTCCAGAACATCGCCAAAATGATCGGCACACAAGTGCCTGATCTGGATGAGCAGGTCGTGTTTGACAGCCTCATTGCCCGCGAAAAGCTCGGCTCCACCGGGTTTGGTAATGGCATCGCCATTCCTCACTGCCGCCTGAAGGGCTGCTCAACGCCTGTCAGCGCCGTACTGCATCTCGAGAAACCCATCGATTTCGACGCCATCGACGGCGCACCGGTTGACCTGCTGTTTGTGCTGCTGGTCCCGGAAGCGGCCACCGATGCTCACCTTGAATTACTGCGCCAGATCGCCAGCATGCTCGACCGTGATGATGTGCGTAAGCGCCTGCGCAGTGCCAAAACCGACGAAGAGCTCTACAACGTCGTGCTCGACGTCCAGAACGGTCACTGATCATGCGGATGATCATCGTCAGCGGCCGCTCCGGCTCCGGCAAGAGCACGGCCCTCGATGTCCTTGAAGACAGCGGTTTCTACTGCGTCGACAATCTGCCCGCCGGCCTGCTTCCAGAGCTGGCGGAGCGCGCGCTGATCAATACCGAACTGGCTGAGCCCTTGCTGGCGGTCTCGATCGACGCGCGCAACCTGCCCAGTCACCTGACGCGATTCCCGCGCATGCTCGCCGAGGTTCGGGCCCGGCACATCCAGTGCGACGTGCTGTTTCTCGACGCCGATGAAGCCACCCTGCTCAAGCGCTTTTCCGAGACCCGCCGTCGTCACCCGCTGAGCACGGCAACCCGCTCGCTGGCCGAAGCGATTCGTGACGAAAAGACCCTGCTCGGCCCGATCATCGACCTGGCCGATCTGACGGTCGACACCACGCACCTGAATCTCTACCAGCTGCGCGACATTCTCAAACTGCGCCTGCTGAACAAACCCGAGCCGGGCACCGCCTTCCTCATCGAATCCTTCGGTTTCAAGCGCGGCATGCCCGTGGACGCCGATCTGGTGTTCGACGTGCGCTGCCTGCCGAATCCGTACTGGAAGCCCGAGCTGCGCGAGCAGTCCGGCCTCGACAAGCCGGTTGCCGATTACCTCGCGGCTCAACCGGACGTTGAAGAAATGTTCCAGGACATCTTTTCGTACCTCAATAAGTGGTTGCCGCGCTTCGCAGCCAGCAACCGCGCCTATGTCACTATTGCCATTGGCTGCACCGGCGGACACCACCGCTCCGTCTACCTGACCGAACGTCTGGGTCAGGTACTGCAGCAATCGCTCAAGAATGTTCAGGTCCGCCACCGCGACCTAAGCTGAAAGGACCTCCATCGCGATGCCCGCTCTAGAAATCACCATCATCAACAAGCTGGGTCTGCACGCCCGGGCCGCCGCCAAATTCGTGGGCGTCGCCGGCAAGTACCCTTGCCAGATCAGGGTCGGTCGCACGCCGGAGACCATGGTCGACGGCAAAAGCATCATGGCCGTCATGATGCTGGCTGCCGGCAAGGGCACCCTGATTCACTTGGCCACCGAAGGTGAAGAAGCCGATGCCGCGCTCGCGGGACTGGTTGAACTGATCAATAACAAGTTCGACGAAGGCGAATAAGCCTTACCGCTGCACGACGCTTTCATTACCCGTCAGAGATGATCGATGCCACTGACAGCCATGCCTCCATTTGCGCGAGGGATCAGATCAGGGTCCGAGAAGATGCTGATGCTGGGCAGCGCCCTGGCGGTGGCGGCCATTCTGGCTATCGTCACTTGGTTGTTGTTCAGGGAACTGAGTACGGCCAACGAAGCCGCCGTGCGCTCCGCAAACAACGTGGTGCAGTTGATCGACGCAGATGTGCAGCGTAACGCCGAGCTGTACGACACCTCTCTTCAGGGCCTGATCGCTGCATGGCGACGACCCGATGTCATGACGATCTCGCCTGAGTTACGGCAACTGGTGCTCTTCGACCGCGCTACGGCGGCACCCTACAAGGGCGATGTGGTGTTGCTCGACGAAGGCGGGCGCATCGTCGCCGACTCCACTTCGCTGACGCCTCGGCTGGACAACTTTTCCGATCGCCCGGGTTTTCAGAAACACCGTGACAGCGGCTCGCTGGCGTTATTAGTTGACGGACCGTTCCTGTCACGCTGGGGCTTCAAGGATTTGTGTATCAGCTTCAGTCGCCGCCTCCCCTCCGACAACGGCGAGTTCGTCGGCATTGCCAGTGCGTCAATGCGCCTGTCGTACTTCGATCAGCTGTTTCGGACGCTGGACATCGGCCCCACCAGCACCGTCAACCTGCTCAGCGCGGACGGTGTGCTCCTCGCCCGCCAACCCGATGAAAACAATCGCACCTTTGTCGGCCAGAACTTCAGCATGCGGCCCAACTTCAAACGCATCCTGAGGGAGATAAATGGCAGCTTTGCGGCGGTGTCCGAGCTCGACGGTGCCCAGCGGCTTTACACCTTCTCACGGGTTGGGGACTTGCCGTTGATCGTCGTGGTCGCTCAGTCGCGGGACGATGTTTACGCCGTGTGGAAACGCAACGCGTTGCTGGTGGCGGGCGCCACAGGTTTGCTGTGCATCGGGATTCTCTGGCTGTCGTGGCTATTGGGCCGCCAGCTGCGCCTGCGTCAGAACGCCGAACGCGAGCTGGCCGGGCTGGCTTCAACGGACGGGCTGACCGGTCTCGCCAACCGACGCAGGCTGGACCAAGTGCTCAAGCAGGAGTGGGCTCGCGGGATGCGTTCGGGAAGGCCTCTGGCGCTACTGATGATTGATGTGGACCACTTCAAAGCGTTCAATGACCGGCACGGGCATCATGGCGGCGACGTCGCGTTGCGCAGCGTTGCCCAGACGCTGGCCGCCAGCATCCGCAGGCCCGGTGACCTGGCCGCGCGTTATGGCGGTGAAGAATTCATGGTGGTGCTTCCGGAAACCGACAAGGCAGGTGCCTGTGTCATCGCAGACAAGCTGCGCCTGGCGATCGAAGCGCTGCCGCCGTTCGCTGACGACACAGTGCCCATCACCGTCAGCATTGGTGTCGCCACGCATCTGCCGGTGAACCAAGACGTGCCCGAGCTGCTGTTTCAGGCCGCGGACCGGGCCCTGTACCGCGCCAAGAAAAATGGCAGGAATTGCGTGGAATTCGAACCTTATGTCGCGCCCTCTACCGAATTGCAGGCGTAAAAAAACGCCAGACGGGCTGGCGTTTTTTCGAGCGGCTACAAATTACTTGTTGGCAGCACGGACGGTGTCACGCAGGGCTTTGACCTTGTCGTGGTTCGCCTGCACGCCCTGCAGCTGACGCTGGATCAGGGTAGTGACGTTGACTGGAAGGTTCTTCTCAGTCGCTTCCTGTGCGGCCTTTTTGTAAGCCTTCAGCGCGTGATCTTCACCGCTTTCGACTTCATTCAGGACTGCTTCGTCGTTCTTGCCACTCAAAGCGCTTTTCAGGTTGACCCAAAGACGGTGTGCGCCGCCAGCAATGCTGGACGAGTCTTCTGGATTGCCGCCCAGTGCACGGACTTCAGCTTGCAGCTCGGCAACGGAAGTCTTGCAGCCAGAAGAGCGGGAAAGCAGGTAAGCCTTGATTTCCGGGTTCTTGGCGTCTTCAGCAGCAGTGTGAAAACCTTTCTCACCGTCAATGCTGGTCTCGATCAAGTCATTCAGAATAGAGATGGCTTCTTTGTTGATATCCGACATTTTGCGGTTCCTTTCTGGCAGGTTTATCAAAGGTTTGGTCAACGAAACACTCGATGAAGGGAATATTGCACTGTGCATGCCAGCTTTTACCGATAAATAATTTTGTTATTTTTCAATAGGTTAACAATATCAAGCGACAGTTGCGCCGCGCTTTATGCATGATCTGTATGTTTGAGCAATTGCAGAATGCACGTATCTTTCAAGTTCACTCGAACGGATAAACGGTTATTGGATGAATCCAGAGAAACTAAAGCTGTTAGTCACACGCGAAATGCCGTTCGGCAAGTATCAGGGAAGGTTGCTGGCAGACTTGCCGGGCGATTACCTGAACTGGTTCGCTCGACAAGGTTTTCCGGCTGGAGAGTTGGGCAGCCTGTTGGCCCTGATGCATGAGATCGATCACAACGGCCTCTCGGCATTGCTGGACCCGCTGCGCACGCGGCCTCGCGAGCCGCTGCGCCAGGGCCCGCCGAAAGCCCCCATACGTTTCAACTAAACGCCCCTAGATAAAAGCGAGTCGCTTGATGAACAGCACTGCATACGCAATAACGGAATTGGCGGATGAACAGGCTCGGGACGAAGCGTTCTGGCAGCAGGTTGCGGCGCAGTACGACGTCGAGCCCGGGCCGGTCAATTTCGAATACGGCTATTTCGGCCGTATGACCCGCGCAGCACTCAAGGATTACGAGCAGAACCTCGCTTACGTCAATCGCAGCAACTCGGTCTACGTGCGGCAGAAATTCGATACCGAAGACAGCGAGACCATTCGCGCCGACCTTGCCGATCTGCTGGGCGTGCCAGTCCGCGAAGTGGCCCTCACCCGCTCCGCCTCCGAGTCGGTGCAGGCGCTGATTCGCAACTACAACGGCCTCGTGGCAGGCGACCAGGTGCTGGTCAGCGACCTGGATTACAACAGCGTGCAGACCGGCATGCGCTGGCTGGCGAAGAACCGTGGCGTGGAGGTGATCGAAATCACTCATCACCACCCTGCGAGCCATGATGGGTTGCTGCAGACCTACCGTGAAGCCTTTGCCGCACACCCACGCCTCAAGCTGATGGCGCTGACTTATGTCACCCACCGGACGGGACTGGTAATGCCGGTGAAAGCGATCGCCGACCTGGCCAAGGCCCACGGCATCGAAGTCATTCTGGATGGTGCCCACGCCTTGGGCCTGCTGGATTTCGAGCTGGCAGACCTTGGCGTGTCGTTCGCCGGCTTCAACCTGCAGAAGTGGATTGGCGCGCCACTGAGCCTGGGTTTCATCTACGTGAAGCAGGAACGCCTGAGCGCTATCGACCCTGACATGGCGGACGAGCGCTACGGCGCGGACGACATCCTCGGGCGCGTGCCCTACGGCACGCCGAACATTCCGGCCTTGATGACCCTGCCCAAAGTCTTCGCCGACCATCGTGCCATGGGCGGCGCACCGGCCAAAGGCGCACGTTTGGCCTATCTGCGAGACCTGTGGGTCACTCAAGCGCGCACCATCGAAGGCATCGACGTGTTGACGCCGGACGACCCTCGGCTCTATTGCGGGATCACGTCATTCCGCTTTAGCCGTCACGCGGATCAGGAACTCATGGTCAAGCGCCTGCTGGATGAGCACGGCATTTTTGCGGTGACGCGTGAAGGCTCGGCCTGCGGGACGTGCATCCGCATTACGCCGGGATTCACCACGTCGGCTAAGGACGTTGACCAGTTGGTGGCAGCACTCCGCGCACTGGCATAGGGTCAGCGCTAAAAGCCCGCGCCTGGATCAACACCTTCGGTAAGCCCCGGAAAAAAAGACGGCGCCTTCATGACGAAGGCGCCGTAAATCCATCGAGAAACGAACTACAAAGGAGCGGCAAAGATAAGCGCTCCTGCCACTGCCTGTGCGGTACATATGTATTGCGTATGAATAGCGCAAAAAAAAACGGCGTTCCCGACCAAGGAACACCGTTAAAAAGCCATGCAACGACGACTTCTGCAGCAACGCCCCGAAGGGCGCTATAAACGGATCATGCTCAGCAGTTAACCAGCCCCCACTTGAACGGAAGCTGTCGAAAGCCGAGCCTGACCGGCAAATTCAGGCTCAGTCGAACAACGCGATGGCTTCGGCCGTGGCGCCGGTAATCCGCTGCCAGTCGCCGTTCTTCACCCACGCGTTATCGATCATCCAGGTGCCGCCGACGCACATCACGTTAGGCAGCGCCATGTAGCTTTTCAGGTTGGCCGCACTGACGCCGCCGGTTGGGCAGAAGCGCACTTCCGGGAATGGACCGCCCAGCGCCTTGATTGCACCAACACCGCCACTGATTTCCGCCGGGAACAGCTTGAAGCGGCGATAACCCAGCGCGTAACCGATCATGATTTCCGAAGCGCTGCTGATGCCTGGCAGCAGCGGCAATTCGCTGAGCGCGGCGGCTTCCAGCAGATCCTGGGTGCTGCCGGGGGTGACGATGAACTGTGAACCCGCCTCCTCGGCCGCCTTGAGCATGTGGCGGTCGAGAATGGTGCCGGCGCCAACGCTCAGCTCCGGACGCGCATCACGCAGCATGCGAATGGCTTTGAGCCCGAACTCGGAGCGCAGGGTGATTTCCAGCGCATTCAAGCCGCCAGCGGCCAGGGCATCGGCCAGCGGCAGGACATCCTGTTCGCGGGCAATGGTAATGACCGGCAGAATTTTCGCTTTCGCGCAGAGCGCGTCGATCTGGGCAATCTTGCTCGCCATGCTATTCAACGGCTGTTTCACTTGGGTATTTTCCATGGCGGCTGATCCTTTGCTTATGGGCACCAGTAGATCTCTAGAGACGGGTTGAGGAACGCGCGCACCGGCATTTCGGCGAGGTCATCGCCTGCCAGTGCAGCGCGCAATGTGTCGAGTTTGGCCTGACCGGAGACGGACAGGATGGTGGTCGCTGCCGACGCCAGGACCGGACGCGTCAGGGTCAGGCGCTGATGCGGGACGGTCGGTGCGAGCATGGGCAGGCAACGACGGTCGCTGTTGAGGTCCAGCGCTTCCTTCAGGTGCGGGCTGTTGGGGAACAGCGACGCGGTATGCCCGTCATCGCCCATCCCCAGAATCAGCACATCAATCTTCGGCAGCGCCTTGAGCGCCTCGTCAGTCGCCGCTGCAGCTTCATCCACCGTCGTGGTCGGACGATAGAGGCTGAAGAATTCCGCTTGGGCCGCTGGTCCCTGAAGCAGGAAACGCTTGAGCAAGCCTTCGTTGCTGTCGGCGTGTTCGACGGGCACCCAACGCTCGTCGGCCAGACTGACGCAGACTTTCGACCACTCAAGTGGCTTCTGCGCCAGCGCCTTGAAAAACGCCACCGGGCTTTTGCCGCCGGACACCACCAACGTGGCCGTGCCGTGGGGGTTGCTGGAAATCGCAGCCGTCAAACGCCCGGCCACGTGATCGGCCAGCGCGTTCGCCAGCACTTCGGGGTTATCGAATTCGTGGGCCTTCAAACCCGCCGGAAATTCAAGTTCACATATCGCCATACCAGGACCTCCCGTCACGCGTAATCAAAGCAATGGAGCTCATCGGCCCCCAGGAACCAGCGGGGTAAGGTTTGGGCGCGTCGCCTGCCTTTTTCCAGCCGGCGATCAACTGGTCGCACCATTGCCAGGCGTATTCGATTTCGTCTTTGCGGACAAACAGGTTCTGATTGCCCCGCATGACCTCCAGCAACAACCGCTCGTAGGCGTCCGGCACACGGGCGCTGCGGTAGGCATCGGAGAAACTCAGTTGCAACGGATTGCTGCGCAGCTGCATGCCTTTGTCCAGGCCCTGATCCTTGGTCATCACTTGCAGCGAGATGCCTTCATCGGGCTGCAGGCGGATGATCAGGCGGTTGCTGATCTGCAAGCGCTGCTCAGGGGCGAAGATATAATGCGGCGGCTCTTTGAAGTGGATCACGATCTGCGACAGCTTCTGCGGCATGCGCTTGCCGGTACGCAGATAGAACGGCACGCCCGACCAGCGCCAGTTACGGATATCGGCACGAATGGCGACGAAGGTTTCCGTGTCGCTCTGGGTATTGGAGTTTTCTTCCTCCAGATAACCCGGCACCGGCTTACCCTCGCTGTAGCCAGCGATGTACTGACCGCGCACCACCTGGGTGGCCAGACGCTCCGGCGTGAACGGCGCCAGTGCCTTGAGCACTTTCACCTTCTCGTCACGAATACTGTCGGCGGACAGGTCGCTGGGCGGGTCCATCGCGATCAGGCACAGCAGCTGCAACAGGTGGTTCTGAATCATGTCGCGCAGTTGACCGGCTTGGTCGAAATAGCCCCAGCGCCCTTCGATACCGACTTTCTCCGCCACGGTGATTTCCACGTGGGAGATATGGTTCTGGTTCCACTGTGTCTCGAACAGGCTGTTGGCAAAACGCAGGGCAATGAGGTTCTGCACCGTGTCCTTGCCCAGGTAGTGGTCGATCCGGTAAATGCGGGTTTCAGGCAGAAACTTGGCAACGGCATCGTTGACGCGACGGGACGACGCGAGGTCATGTCCGATGGGCTTTTCCAGCACGGCGCGGGTGCGATCGGTCAGGCCAACCAGCGCGAGGTTTTCGCAGATGGCGCCATAGACCGACGCCGGGGTCGCGAAGTAGGCAATCATGGTCGGCGCGTCGCCCACGGCTTCGGCGAGCGCGACGTAATCCTCGCCCTTGAGGAAGTCCACGTGCAGGTAACTCAGGCGGGCCTGAAAACGCTCCACGTGTTCGGTCTCAAGCTGCGCCTCGGGGACGAAGCGACGCAGGCTTTTATCAATGTAAGCCAGGTGCTCCTCAGGAGTCCCCGGCTCACGGGCCAACGCAATAATTCGGGTCTCGGCATGCAGCAGTCCAGCTCGATCAAGCTGGTACAACGCAGGAAACAGTTTGCGTACCGCCAGGTCACCCAAGGCGCCAAACAACGCAAAAGTGCACGGTTCAACCGTAATCGAGAGCATAATGTTGGTTCTTTTATCAAGTTAAGCTACAAATACCTTTTTTAAAGGCGTTACTCAAGGCCGAATGTAGTAATAACCACAACATTCCCACCTTAACCACATTAGAGTGGTGATCACCACAGGCCCTCAGTACGATAGGCCACCTTTGCGACAGGCTAAAGGCCGAAATTCCCTCACTGCAAATAAAGGCCTGTCGACCGGCCTGTCGCCGTTTCATCAGAAGGACAAACAATGGACCGCGTACGCAATCTTCTGGAGCAGATCCAGAGTCGTCTGGAAGAGCTGAACAAGGCCGAGCGCAAGGTCGCCGAGGCGATTCTGAGCAATCCGCAGCAGGCCACCCGGTTCAGCATCGCTGCGCTGGCGCAGGCCGCGAAGGTCAGTGAACCGACGGTCAACCGTTTCTGCCGCTCGTTTGATGTCAGCGGCTATCCCGAGCTGAAGCTGCAACTGGCCCAGAGCCTGGCCAGCGGCGCCGCCTATGTGAGCCGCGCGGTGGAAGCCGATGACAACCCGGAAGCCTACACTCGCAAGATCTTCGGCAGCGCCATCGCGTCCCTCGACAGCGTGTGCCAGGTGCTTGATCCCAACCTGATCAGCAAAGCGGTCGACTTGTTGATTCAGGCCCGGCAGATCCACTTCTTCGGCCTGGGCGCTTCGGCACCGGTCGCACTGGACGCTCAGCATAAATTCTTTCGTTTCAATCTCGCCGTCACGGCCCACGCCGACGTACTGGTGCAGCGCATGCTGGCGTCGGTGGCGCACACCGGCGAGCTGTTCGTGATCATTTCCTACACCGGGCGCACCCGCGAGCTGGTCGAAGTGGCGCGCATCGCCCGGGAGAACGGCGCGTCGGTGTTGGGCCTGACCGCTGCCGACTCGCCATTGGCGAAGGCCAGCACGTTGAGCCTGAACATTCCGCTACCGGAAGACACCGACATCTATATGCCCATGACGTCGAGGATCGTCCAGCTGACGGTGCTGGATGTGCTGGCGACCGGCATGACCCTGCGTCGGGGCGTCGACTTCCAGCCGCACTTGCGCAAGATCAAGGAAAGCCTGAACGCAAGCCGGTATCCGGCGGACGATGAGCTGAATTAAAGGAACGCCTCATTTGCAGGCGATCCCCCGCTCCCACACTCAGTGAACCAGGCTTGCCTGCAGGCTTAAGCTGGCGTGCTGCCCGGGCGCCAGGCTCAGGCAATCATCCACACCTGACGCCGCCTCGACGCGCAAGAAACCCATCGCTTCATCGCCGCCCACGCCGAGCAAGGGTCGGCTGCCGGGGTGCCAGACAACGGTGCTGTCGCTGTCGCCCGTGTCGATGCTCAAACGCCGCTGCCAGGCGTCGTCCTGCAACTCAAGCAGGCCGGCGTGCTCGAACACCCGCTGACAACTGCCGTGAACCCGAAGCTCGCCCCTCTGCTCGCAGGCGCTGCGGCTGAGTTCGTCGTAACCGTGGGCACCGTCGAGCCCCTGCAACGCGACGTCCGCCACATCGCTGATGCGCCAGTAGGCGTGCAAGCCATGGCCGAAGTGACAGGGCTCGCTGTCGTCGTGACGCGTCTCCAGGCGCAGGTCCATCGAATGCCCGAGCTCGGCATAAAGATCGGCCTGCCAGTCCCATAATTTGAGTTGCCAGCGCAATGTGACGCCCGCCTCATGCTCGTGGCTTTCGACCAGTTTCCAGTCGAGCAGTCGGCCCCAGCCGTTGGCCGGCCAACCGCTCTCCCCCGGATGACGCCCGACCCAGGGCCAACTGACCGGCACGCCACCGCGGATCGCGCCGACCAGGGGCCAGTGGGCGGCACACCACAGCCAGGGCTTCTGCCCGGCAGGTTCAAAATGCAACAGCTGAGCGCCCTGCCGACTGAACACGGCCTGGCACTGCGCATGATTGATCACCAGCACATCACGCTGTTGGTAGCGTTCCCACTGAAAGGTTGGTTGCGGTCGCACCGAGGTGAAGAAACGCTGAAGAGGGTGCTCGGTTGAGCCGGGGTCCCTGAAGGGCATCGTTGTCGCACTCCAGATGGCGTTCACTTGTCACGCGAGAAAAAATGCCCCGAACGCGGAGCCATTGCTACGGAATAAATAGCGCGAAAAAAAACGGGCAGCTTGGCTGCCCGTAAAGCACACACGACCCTTGATCGTTTGTGGAGCGCGGAGGAGCGTCCGCTTTAACTTAGAACTTCGACTGAATCTTGATACCGGCAACCAGTGCGTTCTGGACTTCGTCCACACCGCCCGGGCTCTTCACGTACTGCAGGTTGGGACGCACGGTCAGCCAGTCGGTTACATGCACGCCGTAGTAGATTTCCGAGTTGTATTCGGTCTTCTGGATCGGCAGGTAGCCTGGGTTGTCGTAGTCTTCGATACCGTTGACGGCGTTGACCAGGCGACGGTTGTCCTGGGCATCATCGTTCACGTGGATACGCGCGACGCCGATACCGATGTCATCCTTCGGACGTGCATCGAACGGGCCTTTGTAGACGAAGCCGACCTGCTGGTAGTTGTCGACGAAGTTGGTGGCTTTGTCATGCACGGTCGCGTTGGCGAAAATGCTCAGGCCACGGGATGCGTCGCCGTTGTGCGCGGTCAGCTGTTGCTGAGCCACGACCCACCAGCCGTGCTTGTCTTTGTGGGACTTGAAGTCACCGCCGGCGATTGCCTGAGGCTGACCGTTTTCGTTCTCGTAGAGATCGTTGGCGCTCGGGTTACTCACGTAGTAGCCCAGACGGTATTCGCCTGGCAGCGAGTTGACGTTTGGCGACCACACCACTTCAACCGGTACGACGGTGCCTTTGGAGCCGCTGCCGCTGAGTTTGAAGCTGTTGCCGGTTTCGAGGTACGAAGGGTTCTGCTCGTAGACGCCGATCTGGGCGAACAACTCAGGCGTGATGTTGTACTTCACGCGGGCAGCCCACTGGCTGACAGGCCAGTTGTACCAGGTGTTGACGTAGTTACCGACCTGCGAGCCGCAGAACGAAAGGTTCTGGAAGTCGCAAGGGAAGCTGTTGAAGTCTTCGCCTTCACCGAAACGACCAACCTTGATGTCCAGCTTGCCGTCGAAGTACTTTTGCTTGACCCACATCTGGGTCAGACGCCAGGTCTGGCCACGACCCCAGACTTCCTGAGAGGAGCTGAGCGTGCCGGCACGCGGATCGCCGATACGGTCGTTGGAGATGTTGTTGCCGCTACGCTCGGTGATCGCGAGCTTGAACTCTGCGTCGTGCCAGCCGAGGATTTTTTGCAGGTCCATTTGTACGCCGAACGCAAACTGGTCGCTGTAGCGGCCGGTTCTGTCGTCGTTATAACCACCGTTGAGGTTGGAGGCGGCTTCGCCTACGTACTCGATCGGGAAGTCGTAACCCTTGTCGTACAGCTCTTGACGCAGGCCACCCCAGTCACCGGTCATGTGCTCGCTGGCTTTGAAAGGCTCCATTGCTGACGCCGTTCCGGAAATCGTCAACGCGCTCAGGACAGACAACCCACCGATCAGTTGAAACTGGTTAAGCGACTTGTTACGTACCTTTTTCATCCCTTGGATCCTCGTTTTATTGTTATTAGCTTTTGAACAGCGTTGTAACCACGTACATCGTGTGCATGACGGGTTTTGTACGGCAGACATCCACCCGTCACAGGTGCTCGTTTGTGCAGTGCTCCTGCACGTCGGGATCAGTTGCGGTTGAGCCGCGTGACATTCCCCATGTTCTCCACCGACTGACTCGGTGCCAGGACGCCAAGGCGCTCGCCGGTTTTGGCGTCGAACAGCAGAACCTTCGCCGGATCGAACTGCAACGTCAAGGTCTCGCCCACAGCGGGTGCAATATCCGGCGCCAGACGGCAGCAGACCTTGCTCTCGTTGAGGGTAACGAATACCAGCGTATCCGGGCCAGTCGGCTCGGTCACCTGGACTTCGGCGCGAATGGTCGGCAGACCGGCAGCATCACCGGACGCTAGCACGATCTGCTCGGGACGCAGGCCCAAAATCACCTCACGGTCCTCAAGACCGGCGTCGTTCATGCTCATCGGCAGCTCGCAACGGGCCTGACCGCTGTCGAGCAGTGCGACGAGGCGACCGTCCTTGCGTTGCAGACGCAGCGGGATGAAATTCATGGGCGGCGAGCCGATAAAGCTGGCCACGAACAGGTTGGCCGGATCGTTGTAGATCTGCTTCGGCGTGCCGAACTGCTGAATGATGCCGTCCTTCATGACCGCCACTTTGTCGCCCAGGGTCATGGCTTCGATCTGGTCGTGGGTCACGTAGACCGTGGTGGTCTTCAGGCGTTGGTGCATCAGCTTCATTTCGGTACGCATCTCGACGCGCAGCTTCGCATCGAGGTTGGAAAGCGGCTCGTCGAACAGGTAAATCTTCGGACGACGGGCCAGCGCCCGGCCCATGGCCACGCGCTGTTGCTGACCACCCGAGAGTTGCCCCGGCTTGCGATTGAGCAGGTGTTCGATCTGCAGCAGCTTGGCGACCCGCGCGACTTCGGCGTCGATGTCGGCCTGATTCATCTTGCGAATCTTCAGCCCAAATTCGATGTTCTCGCGCACGCTCATGGTCGGGTACAGCGCGTAGGACTGGAACACCATCGCGATGTCGCGATCCTTCGGGCTCATGCCGCTGACGTCCTGTTCACCGATCATGATCGCGCCGCCGGTAATGTTTTCCAGCCCGGCGATGCAGTTCATCAGGGTTGACTTACCGCAGCCCGAAGGCCCGACCAGAATCAGGAACTCGCCTTCTTTGATCGAGAGTTCGATGTTCTTCAGGGTGTCCGGCAGACCGGCCCCGTACGTCTTGTTTACATTGCGTAGTTCAAGCGTTGCCATGATTACCCCTTGACTGCGCCGGCCGTGAGCCCGCGCACGAAATACTTGCCTGCGACCACGTAGACCAGCAGGGTCGGCAGACCGGCGATCATCGCCGCCGCCATATCAACGTTGTATTCCTTGACGCCTGTGCTGGTATTCACCAGGTTGTTCAGCGCGACCGTGATTGGCTGCGAATCACCGCTGGAGAACACCACGCCGAACAGGAAGTCGTTCCAGATCTGGGTGAACTGCCAGATCAGGCAGACCATGATGATCGGCGTCGACATCGGCAGAATAATCCGACGGAAAATGGTGAAAAAGCCGGCGCCATCCAGTCGTGCCGCTTTCACCAGAGCGTCCGGAATACTCACGTAGTAGTTGCGGAAGAACAGCGTGGTGAACGCCAGACCGTAAACGACGTGGACGAACACGAGACCGGTGGTGGTGCTCGCCAGGCCCATTTTGCCCAGTGTGAAAGACGCCGGCAGCAGGACGGTCTGGAACGGCAGGAAGCAGCCGAACAGCAGCAGACCGAAAAACAACTGCGAACCGCGGAAGCGCCACATCGACAGCACGTAGCCGTTCAGCGCACCAATGGTGGTAGAGATCAGCACCGCGGGAACGGTGATCAGGAACGAGTTCCAGAAGTAACCTTTCACCGTCGCCCAGGCTTTGATCCAGCCGATGGCCGTCACTTCGGTTGGCCAACTGAGCAAGTTGCCGCTGCCGATGTCTTCCGGCGACTTGAAGCTGGTCAACAGCATGACCACCAACGGCACCAGATAAATGAATACCGCAACGATCAGCACCGCATAGATGGCGACGCGACTCAGGCTGAGCGCGGGCTTGTTGGCAAGACTAGTCATTGCGCTTGGCCCTCAGCTCGGAATACAGATAAGGCACAAGGATGGCGAGAATCGCGCCGAGCATCAGGATCGCGCTGGCGGAACCCATGCCCATCTGGCCACGGCTGAAGGTAAAGGAGTACATGAACATCGCAGGCAAGTCGGACGAGTAGCCCGGGCCACCGGCCGTCATGGCAGCGACCAGGTCGAAGCTCTTGATGGCGATGTGCGCCAGAATCATGACCGCACTGAAGAACACCGGACGCAGGCTTGGCAGCACGACCTTCCAGTAGATTTTCGGCATGCTTGCGCCGTCGATCTGCGCGGCGCGGATGATCGACTGATCAACGCCACGAAGGCCGGCCAGGAACATCGCCATGATGAAGCCCGACGCCTGCCATACGGCAGCGATCACCAGGCAGTAAACGACGCGGTCCGGATCGATCAGCCAGTCCAGGCGAAAGCCTTCCCAGCCCCAGTCACGCAGCAGTTTGTCCAGGCCCATGCCCGGGTTGAGCAGCCATTTCCAGGCCGTACCGGTGACGATCATCGACAGCGCCATCGGGTACAGATAAATGGTGCGGATGAAGCCTTCGCGGCGGATGCGCTGGTCCAGAAAGACCGCCAGCAGCACGCCGACCACCATGCTGATGCCGATGAACATGCCACCGAACACCGCGAGGTTTTTGCTGGCTACCCACCAGCGGTCGTTGTCGAACAGCCGCGCGTATTGCGCCAGACCCACGAATTTGTAGGTCGGCAAGAAAGTCGAGTTGGTGAACGACAGAACGAACGTCCACAGGATATAGCCGTAGAAGCCCACCAATACGATGAACATGCTGGGCGCCAGCACCAGTTTGGGTAGCCAGCGCTGCAGTGCATCGAACGGCGAGGCTTTGCTGAACACAGCAACAGAACTCATGGTGAAATCCAGTACAGAAGAATGAAGAGTGCAAACACGGCGCCGTCTGTGGGAGTGGGGGGGGGGGGGGGGGGGGGGGGGGGGGGGGGGGGGGGGGGGGGGGGGGGGGGGGCGGGGGGGGGGGGCGGGGCGGCGGGGGG